>DATIMB010000356.1:0-4475 GCA_035475875.1 Micrococcaceae bacterium | reverse complement strand
GCCATTCTGGATGGAAGCGTGGTCAACCTGGCGCTGCCGGCAATCGGCCGCGAACTGGGCGGCGGTCTGGCTGCCCAGCAGTGGATCGTGGACGCGTACCTGCTCACCCTCGGCGCGCTGATCCTGGTGGCCGGCTCGCTCTCGGACCTTTTTGGCCGGGTACGGATCCTGCAGTGGGGACTGCTGGGATTCGCCGCCATGTCGGTGCTGTGCGGATTCGCCGTCACTGACACCATGCTGATAGCCGGTCGGGCGCTGCAGGGCGTCTTCGGCGCACTGCTGGTGCCCAGCTCGCTGGCCCTGATCATCAGCGAGTTTTCCGGACGGGAGCAGAGCAAGGCGATCGGCCAATGGACGGCCTGGACCGGCGCGTCCACAATCGTTGCCCCGCTGATCGGCGGGGCCGCCGTCGACCTGCTCTCCTGGCGCTTCGTTTTCTTTGTGAATCTGCTGCCGGTGCTGGTCTCGCTGCCCCTGCTGCGCAGCCTGCGGGCAGGAGACGCCCCGCGGGACCCCAGCATCAGGCTGGATATCCCCGGCGCCGTGCTCGCCGTCGTCGGACTCGGAGGCAGCGTGTTCGCGCTCATTGAACAGGGCAGATTCGGCTGGACCAGCCCATTGGTGCTGCTGCCGCTGATCATTGGAGTGGCGGCTCTGGCGGGCTTCGTGGCCCATGAGAGGCGCTCGCCGGTGCCCATGATGCCGCTGGTACTGTTCCGGGTCCGTAATTTCTCTGCCGGCAACGTGGCCACGCTGGCCATTTACGGAGCCCTGTCGCTCGGTTTCTTTGTGCTCACCATCTACCTGCAGCAGGTGGGTGGGATGGCGGCGATCACCGCAGGCATTGCCCTGCTGCCCGCCACCGTGCTGTTGCTGCTGCTCTCATCCCGCTTCGGTGCGCTGGCCGGGAAATGGGGGCCTCGGCTCTTCATGTCCGCCGGGCCGGCGGTGGCGGGCGTGGGCTTCCTGCTGTTCCTGGCGCTGCGCCAGCCACTGGACTACTGGTGGATGGTGCTGCCGGGCATCCTGGTGTTCGGCCTGGGCCTGGCCATCACGGTGGCGCCGCTCACCTCGGCGATCCTGGGATCGGTGGAACCCTCCCGGGCGGGCATCGGCTCGGCCATCAACAACGCGGTAGCCAGGGTAGCCGGACTGGTGACGATCGCCTTTGCGGGGGTGATCGTTGGCGAGCGGCTGGACACGGACGGACTGCACCGGATTGCGCTGGTGACGGCGCTGCTGCTGTTCACCGGCGCGGTGGTGTCCGCCGCCGGGATCCGGAACCCTGGCCGAGGCGCGGCCGTGGAGCCGCCCTCCCTGGAGCCGCCGGGCGCGGGGCCGCCGGGCGCGGAACGCGGGCAGGAGTGAGGTCCGTGCCGTTCCCCGCACCGGCATGGGGCGGTTGCTAAGATGCTGATCATGCGAACAGGGGCGAGCCTTTCACCGCGCATTTCAGCGTGCACTTCACGGCGCACTCCACCGCGCCTGTCATACGGGGACTCCACGGGGAACGCCCGGTGAGCAGGCGCCGCGCGGACGCCCCTCCCACCGCCCTCACCGGGGTGAACATGAGCGTTGCTTTTCTCCTGGAGGTCGCCATGCTGGCGGCCTTCTGTTACTCGGGCTTCCGGCTGGGATCACCGGCCGGTTTCGTCGTCGGGATCGGCGTCCCCGTCGTTGTGATTGTGTTCTGGGGTCTGTTCATGGCGCCGCGGGCCGCCCGACGGATTCCCTGGCCGGCCCTGCCCCTGATCGCCCTGCTGATCTTCCTGGCATCCGCGGCCGCACTGCTTGCGGCGGGCCTGCCGGTCCTCGCACTGCTGCTGGCCCTGGTCTCCGTGGGCTATACGGTGCTCAGCTTCTATCTGAACCGGCGGAGTGGGCCAGCAGACAGCCTGCGTGTTCCGGGCT
This sequence comes from Micrococcaceae bacterium, assembly GCA_035475875.1. Taxonomy (GTDB): domain Bacteria; phylum Actinomycetota; class Actinomycetes; order Actinomycetales; family Micrococcaceae; genus Arthrobacter_M. The sequence continues at coordinate 2,564 of DATIMB010000356.1, read as the reverse complement.
GGAATGGACCCACAGCGCGGCGCTGACTTCATCGCCCAGCTCGAAGTCCTTCATGCCGTCGCCGTTGTCGATGGCGACCGTTAGCGCCGGCGAGAATGGCTTGCGGCCGCGCACCAGGACCCGCGAATCAAGTCCGATCCGCTGCTCGCTGAGGTAGCGCAGCAGATCAGGGTTGTCGTCGCTGATCCGCGTGATGCGGCCTTCGTGCCCGGCGTCCAGGTCACTCATCCGGTACGCGGCCGGCATCACAACGGTCCCGTCCGGCGCGGGGATGGGATCGCCGTGGGGATCCCGGCCGGGGTTGCCCAGCTTCGCTGACATGCGCTCGATGAAGGTGTCCGACACGGCATGCTCCAGCAGTTCCGCCTCGTCGTGGACCTCGTCCCAGCTGTAGCCCAGTTCCTGGACCAGGTAGGTCTCCAGCAGCCGGTGCCGGCGGACCATTGCCAGCGCCAGCGCCTGGCCCTGCTCGGTAAGCCTGACCGCGGAATACGGGCGGTGGATCACTAGTCCCTGGGCCTTCAGCTTCCGGACCATCTCGGACACCGAGGAGTTGGCTACCCCCAGCCGGGTGGCCAGCTGCGAGGAGGTGATGGGCCTCTCCTGCCATTCGGTGAAGGAGTAGATCACCTTCACATAGTCCTCGACGCTGGAGGAGGTGGGGGTCAGCTTCACGGCTACCACAGTACCGCTACCGCACTACCGTCAGACATGGCCGGTGAGGGTGAGCGCCAGCAGGATCACGTTCAGCGCCACTACCAGCACCACGCAGACGACGGCGGCAAACCGCAGGGCGGGCCCGTCGCGGTGGATTCCCATCACCTCACGGCTGCCGGTCAGCCGCAGCAGCGGTATCAGGGCGAACGGGATGCCGAAGCTGAGCACCACCTGGCTGATCACCAGCGCCCAGGTCGGGTTCACGCCGGCACTGAGCAGGGCCAAGGCGGGGATAAGGCTGATGACCCGCCTGGCCAGCAGCGGCAGTTTCACCTTCAGCAGGCCGGCCATGATCGTGGCACCGGCGTAGCATCCCACCGAGGTGGAGGCCAGCCCCGAGGCCAGCAGGCCGACGGCGAAAATGACCCCGATGGCGGTGCCCAGATGTGCCACGATGGCGGCATGGGCGCCTTCGATGCTGTTGGTCCCTTCGACCCCGCCCAGCGTCGATGCCGCCAGGAGCAGCATTCCGATGTTCACGGCGCCGGCCAGCAGCAGCGCGCCGATCACGTCCCAGCGGGTGGCTCGGACTATCGTGGCCAGCCGGGCCTGCGAGCTGCGGGCGTCCACATGCCTGTCCCGGGCCAGCGCCGAGTGCAGGTAAATGGCGTGCGGCATTACGGTGGCGCCAAGCATGCTGGCGGCCAGCAGGACCGAGCCGGTGCCCTGGAAACGCGGCAGCAGTCCGGCCACGGCCCCGGCCGGATCGGGCGGGCTGAGGACCAGGCCGGCCAGGAAACCGACCGTGATGACCAGCAGCAGGAACATGATCAGGGACTCGAAGGTGCGCTGGCTCCGGCGGTTCTGCACACTGAGCATGGCCATGGAGACGACGCCGATGATCAGCCCGGCCAGCGGAAGCGGCAGGCCGAAGAGCAGATGAAGCGCTATTGCGCCGCCGACCACTTCGGCCAGGTCGGTAGCGACGGCCACCAGTTCGGCCTGCAGCCAGTAGGCCCGGCGGCCATGCTTGCCCAGCCGGTCGCCCAGCAGTTCCGGCAGGGATTTGCCGGTGACCACGCCGAGCTTGGCGGACTGGTACTGGATCAGCATCGCCATCAGGTTCGCAGCGACCAGCACCCAGACCAGAAGGTAGCCGTACTTTGCACCGGAGCTGAGGTTCGCCGCGACATTGCCCGGGTCCACGTACGCGATGGCCGCCACAAACGCCGGGCCAAGGAGCAGCAGTCCCCGGCCTCTGGTCCGAGGCTTGCTCGCGGCGACGTCCAGCACGGGCTGCCCTCCTTGTCGCTTGTGGGTTCCCTAAGACAAAAGTTTAGGTATACCGAAATTCTAGTCGCGGATCCGGTCCCTCTGCAATGGAACTCGAGTCGGTGGACGGCGACGCTAACGCCGTGGGAACGCGGCGCTAAAACCGGAGAATAGGCCCGTTATCTCACCGTTGGATCTGCCGCTGGGGTAACCGGGGAATCCGGCGACCGCAGCCGCGCGCGCCAGGTCTGGGTCAGGTACGGAAGCTGCAGGACGTCGTCGTCGGCGTGGCCCAGATGTTCACCCAGGTACCAGCGCAGGTTCGCGAGCACTCGGGCACGGATGGAATCGTTGGCGCGCAGGTAGTAGCTGCGCGACTTGACCAGTTCCATGAGATCCGGAGGCGTCACCGGTTGGGTCCAGCCGGTGAGGTGTGATTCGAGCGGACGGAACTCCGGGCCCACCGGCGGCCGGAAATGCGGTTTGTGCACGTCGCCGGCGTGCATGATCCGGGAGAGCCGGTGGACCCAGGGGACGCTCACGTCCAGCTGGTTCCAGATCAGCCCCAACACTCCGTCCGGCCGCAGCACCCGGGCAATCTCGCGGCTGGCGGGCAGCGGGTCGCACCAATGCCA
>DATIMB010000355.1:0-2541 GCA_035475875.1 Micrococcaceae bacterium | reverse complement strand
TTGATCTTGCTGATACCGGCGTCCGCCGCCGCGAGGCCCTGGGCGGCCGGGGGACGCGCGGAGGCAAGTCCGTAGAGGACGGCTGCGGATGCCAGCAGGACGACGACGGCGGCAGAGGCGGCGGATAGCAGGCGGTGCCGGTCAAGCCAGCGCCGAAGCGGTGCGGGCAGTCTTGCCCGTCTGGTTCCGGTTTCCCGCATCTTCAGCCCTCGGCTCAGGTGGCGTCGTCTGGCGTCGTCGAAGTTTGCTTGCCCGGCCGCGGGCGGTCAGGCTGCTGCGGGGCCCGGGGAAGGCCGCCGGTGCCTGTCGAGTTTGCTCTTGTCCTCCAGTTCCAGCCTGCTGACCTCCGGGAGCAGTGCCTTAACGAACCAGAAGGACAGCACCGCGAAGAACGCAAAACCGGCGTAGACAAAACCCAGTCCGACGGCCGCGCTCAGGATCGGGAACAGCAGGGTAACAATGAAGTTGAAGATCCAGTTGAAAGCGGTGGCGATGCCCAACGCCAGGCCGCGCATCTTGTTCGGGAAGACCTCACCCAGGACCACCCACATCACCGGCCCCCAGGTGGCCGCGAAGAAGATGACGAACAGGTTGGCGCCCACCAGGGCGATCGCGCCCCAGGGTGCGGGGAGTGAGATGTCTTTCCCGGACCCGACGGCCTGCGAAAACGAGATGGCGGCGGCAACCAGGCCGACGAACATCCCGATGGAACCGGCCAGGAGCAGCTTTTTCCGTCCCACCTTGTCAACGAAGAAGATGGCCACGAAGGTCAGCACCACGTTGATGATGGCCGTGATGACGGAGGTGGTGAAGGAGTCCTTCTGGCTGAAGCCGACAGACTGCCACAACGTGGTGGAGTAGTAGAAGATGGCGTTGATGCCCACGAGCTGCTGGAAGGCCGCCATGCCGATGCCGATCCAGAGAATGGGATGAAGGCCCAGTGCCGGACCGCGGAGATCACGGTAACTGGAGCGGCGCTCATTTTCCAGGCTCTCCTCGATCTCCTTCAACCGCTGGTCCGGCTTCGGTGATCCGGTGGCGGTCCGGATGACTTCCAGCGCGTCCTGGCTGCGCCCCTTGCGGACCAGGAACTGCGGGGACTCCGGAATGGTCAGCGACAGCAGTCCGTAGACAACCGCCGGAATGACCCCAACCAGGAGCATCCAGCGCCAGGCCGGCATGCCCCACCACAGCGCGTTGTCGGCACCACCGGCGGAGCGTTCCAGTCCGGCGTCGGAGAGCAGGGCAAGGAAGATGCCCAGCGTGATGGCCAGCTGCTGCAGCGAGCTCAGCCCGCCACGCTGGCGGGCAGGGGCGATCTCGCCGATGTAGGCGGGTGCGATGACGGAGGCAATTCCGATGGCCAAACCGCCGATGATCCGCCAGGCCATCAGATCCCAGACCGCAAACGCGATACCGGACCCGATGGAGCTGATGACGAAGAGGGCGGCAGCCAGCACCATCACCGGTTTGCGCCCCCAGACGTCTGCCAGCTGACCGGCAAACCATGCTCCGATGGCGCAACCGATCAGCGTGATGGCTACAGTGATGCCCACGGCTGCTGACCCCAGGCTGAAGGTGGACTGGATGGAATTGACGGCACCGTTGATCACCGAGGTGTCGAAGCCGAAGAGCAGGCCGCCCAGGGCGGCCGCCAGTGTTATCACCAGGACCTTGCCGCGGTGTGAGGTGCCTGCTACCCCCGGTCTATGGGCCGCATGGCCCGCTGCGCTCGTGCTCATAATGCCACCACGATTCCGGCCCGAAAGGTGGACCACAGCAAACCCGGGCCGGTGCTTTGGCTGCGGCCGTCCTGTCCGCCTTGGAAGGGCAAGACCTATTAAGCAAGCTACCACCGGGTACCGACGTGCAACAGGGTGCCGGCGGGGAGGTGCGGAACCGAGCGCTTAGAGTGGGCCCATGGATGAAGCAACGGTGGATACAGCTCCGGCGACCCAAGAGCTGCTTGCCCTGGCGCAGGCGCACCGGGTCGGCACCTCCTTTTGGGGCTGGGATGGCGTGGAACGGCAGGTCGACGGCGGCACGCTGGTCCGGGTGCTGTCCGCGCTCGGTGTCTCGGCCTCCACCCCGGAGGAGGTCAGCGGCTCCCTGAGGGAGCAGCAGATGGCGCCATGGCGGCGGATGCTGCCACCCGTCGTCGTCCTCCAGGAAGGGCAGGAGCTCTCCTTCCCCGTGCACGTACGGCACGGCAGCGAGGTGCATGTGTGGGTCAGCACCGAGGACGGCAGGCCGCACCAGGCCGTGCAGCAGGAGGACAGGACGCCGCCGCGCGAGGTTGACGGTGTGCTGACCGGACGCGCCAGTTTCGCCGTGCCCGCCGGGTTGCCGCTGGGCTGGCATACCCTGCACGCCCGGAGCGGGGACGCCGAAGCGCAGTGTGCGCTGGTGGTTACACCGCGGCGGCTGGCCACGATGGCGCCGCTGGGCCGGGACCGGAGCTGGGGCCTGATGGCACAGCTGTATTCGGTGCGTTCCTCGCGCTCGTGGGGCATCGGCGATTTCAGTGATCTTACGGATTTG
>DATIMB010000354.1:0-2236 GCA_035475875.1 Micrococcaceae bacterium | reverse complement strand
CTGGAGGGCGAGCATGCGATTGTCCCGGTGATGTTCGGCGATGCCCTGCTGGCAGCCCGGATCGCGGACGGTATGCTGGCGCACGGCGTCTACGTCACCGCCTTCAGCTACCCGGTGGTGCCCAAGGGTGCGGCCCGCATCCGGGTACAGCTTTCCGCTGCCCATACCGACGACGACGTCGAGGCTTGCGTTCGCGCGTTCGTCGCCGCCAGGGACGCCCTGGCGGCCTGAACCAAGGCAGCTACACCTTCTGGTTGTGATTTAGGTCACATTACAAAAGGGTTTTGCGGGGCTATCATGTTCCCGTCGGCCCTGCCGTTGCTCACTTGCGATGAGGGCCCAAACCAGGAGGCTTTGTGATGAGCGAAATTTCTCCAATCAGAAGATCCATCCGCACCGATTCCATCCGCACCGGGGGCAGTGGCCTAAAGGGCATTGGCGGGCTATGGGGCGAATTACTCGCAGAATTCCTCGGTACCTTTGTGCTGATCGCCTTTGGCGACGGCGTCGTCGCCATGGCAGTGGCGGCGCTTCCCGGATCCGGTCGTGCCCAGACCTCGACGACGATCTTCCTCGCCGCCGGGGACTGGCTGCTGATCACCTGGGGCTGGGCCCTTGCCGTCACCATGGGCGTCTACGTTGCCGGTGGGGTCAGCGGCGCGCACATCAATCCGGCAGTGACTTTGGCTTTCGCGGTCAGGCGGAAGTTCCCCTGGAACAAGGTCGGCCCCTACATTGTGGCCCAGGTGGTGGGGGCCTTCGTTGGAGCCGCGTTGGTGTTCCTGGTCTACCACCAGGCCATCAACGCCTATAACGAGGCCGTGGGAACCACCAAAACCGGGCCAAAGGGCCTGGCCACCTATTCGATCTTCGCCACCTTCCCCGCACCGTATTACCACGGTAACCTGGTCGGGCCTCTGGTGGACCAGATCGTGGGCACCGGGTTCCTGGTGATGCTGATCGTGGCGATCATCGACCTGCGCAACACGGCCGTCAAGGCCAACCTCGGGCCGTTCATCATCGGCCTGGCGGTCGCGGCGATCGGCATGTCCTTCGGCGCGAATGCCGGATACGCCATCAATCCCGCCCGCGACTTCGGTCCGCGGCTGTGGGCCTGGGTCGCCGGCTGGGGACAAACCGCCATGCCCGGCACCATCGACGGGTCCTTCAGTTGGTACTTCTGGGTGCCGATAGTCGGGCCGCTGATCGGCGCCGTGATCGGCGTCCTGCTCTACGACTGGTTCATCGGCGACGTCCTGCACGCCCGGGGCAATGTCCCGGAGCCTCCAGGGCGTACCCGGGAACCGCTGGACGATGCGGAGGACCTGGAAAACGGTCCACCCGCCGTACCCGATGCGGTCGCCGACGACGGCACCGCTTCCCGCCGGGGCAGCCTGCACCGCCCTGTTGCGGACGGAGGCACGCCTCTGGAAGAGTAGCGTCCTATGGAAGGGCCTGCGGTGAACGCCGATGTACTGATAGTAGGCGGCGGCATCGCAGGCCTTTCGCTTGCCTGGCAACTGGCACCCCGGGCCAACGTGGTGCTCCTGGAAGCCGAGGGAACCCTGGCTTACCACACCTCCTCCCGTTCGGCCCGGCAGATGCAGCCCAGCTATGGGCCGGGTCCGATCAAGGAACTGACGGCGCGGAGCATTCGGGCCGTCCAGCAGATCTCGGCCGAGCTGGGGCACTCGATCCTGTCCCCGCGGCCGCTGATCTTCATCGGCACCGAGGCGGAGTCCGCCGCCCAAAGTGGCGCCAACGGCTACCTCAAACCCCTCAGCCATGCCGACGCACTGCGGATGAGTCCCGATCTGCGTCCGGAATCCTTCGAAGCCGCCTGCCTGGACGACTCGGCACTGGAGGTGGACGTCCCCCAACTGCTGGAGTACTACCGGGCACAGGCCGTGGCGGCAGGAGCGGCAATCAATACCGATGCCCCCGTCCATACCGCGCAGCGAACCGGCTCCGGCTGGACCGTCGGCGCCGGCAGCAACGCCTACTCCGCCGCCGTCGTCGTCAACGCCGCCGGAGCCTGGGCGGACCCGCTCGCCGTGGTCTTCGGCGTCGGCATCCAGGGCCTGCGGCCGCACCGGCGCACTGCGGCCATCGTCAGCACCGAACGCCCGGTGGATCCGGCCGCTCCGATGATCGCCGCCGCGGACGACACCTTCTACTACCGGCCGGACGGCTCCGATCTGCTGATCTCCCCGTGTGAATCCGTCCCGTGCATTGC
>DATIMB010000353.1:0-3186 GCA_035475875.1 Micrococcaceae bacterium | reverse complement strand
TGCGCGTGAGGGGGGTCAGCGTCCGTTTGGTGACCGGGATCGGAAGCCTTATGGTGATCGTCCTGCGCGTGAGGGTGGCCAGCGTCCGTTTGGTGACCGGGATCGGAAGCCTTACGGTGATCGTCCTGCGCGTGAGGGTGGCCAGCGTCCGTTTGGCGACCGGGATCGGAAGCCTTACGGTGATCGGGCACCCCGCCCCGATCGCCCGTATGGCGACCGGCCAGCCGGCACGGAGCGGCCGTACAACGACAGGCCCGGCGGCGAGGGCGAGCGTCGTCCGTTCGGCGACCGGAACCGGAAGCCTTATGGTGATGGACCTTCGACCGGCGACCGGAAGCCGTTCGGCGACCGCGCTGCGCGGAGTGACCGCCCCTATAACGATCGTTCCGCCGGTGACCGGGAGCGCCGCCCGTTTGGCGATCGGGACCGGAAGCCGTTCGGTGACCGCGCGCCCCGTGCTGAGCGCCCGTACAGCGACCGCCCCTCTTCCGAACGTCCCTACGGCGACCGTCCGGATCGTCAGGAGCGTCCTGCCACGACCCGCAATGCCGCGGACCTGCGCAGTTCCAACCGGCCGGATCGGGAGCGGTCGCCGCAGATTGATGAGGACGTTACCGGCAGCGAGTTGGACAAGGTCACCCGGGCCCAGCTGCGTACGTTGGAGCCCAAGAGCGGCGAGTGGGTTTCCAAGCACCTGGTCATGGCCGGCCGGCTGCTGGACCAGGACGCGGAGCTGGCTTTCCAGCACGCCCTCGCGGCCAGCAGGCGAGGCGGGCGACTGGCCGCTGTGCGCGAGGCCGTAGGCCTGACGGCGTATGCCGCGGGCCATTACGGCGAGGCGCTGCGCGAATTCCGCACCTACCGCCGGATCAGCGGGTCGAATGAGCACCTGCCCGTGATGGCGGACTGCGAACGCGGCCTGGGCCGTCCGGACAGGGCCCTGGACATCGCCCGTTCGGAGGACGTCCAGTCGCTGGACACCGCCGGCAAGGTGGAGATGGCCATTGTTTCCTCCGGTGCCCGTGCTGATCTGGGCCAGACCGATGCGGCTGTTGCCGCACTGGAAATCCCGCAGCTGGACATGAACCGGGCCTTTTCGTACAGCCCCCGGCTTTTCCGGGCCTACTCCGATGCCCTCCGGGCGGCGGGCAGGGCGGAGGAGGCTGATACCTGGCAGCGCCAGGCGTCCGTGGCCGAGAGCGCGCTCGGCGTCGGCGAGGACGCAGACCCGTTCATCTATGATCTGGCGGAAGAGGACGAAGAGCAACCGCGGCGGAAGGAGCGCTCCAGCGCCGGATTCGATGAGAATGGGGAGGCATTGCCCGAGGAGCCGGCGCAGGCCCCACAGGCGAAACGCTCTGCTGCCGCGGCCTCGGTTGCCGCGCTGGGGACCGCGGAGGTCGACGACGCGGAGTCGGACTACTTTGAATCCGACGACGACGAATCCGACGAATTCAGTGCCGACGACGACGTCCAGCCGGGTGCCGACGACGACGGACCTGAGCTTCCGTCCGGCATGGACGGCGGCGATCGGCCGGGCGCGGACGACGACCGCGTCCGACCGGGTGGCGACGCCGACGACACCACGGCAGGAAACGGCGACGAGGGACACCCGTTGGATGACTGACGGCGCGCTCATTTCCGGATTCGACGCCGTTCTGGCGGACCTTGACGGAGTCGTCTACTCCGGCCCGCGTGCCATCCCGGGTGCCGTGGAGGCGCTGCGGCGGCTGGCCGACTGGAATGTCGGGCTGGGCTACGTGACCAACAACGCCTCCCGGACGCCTGCACAGGTTGCCGCGCACCTGCGCGAGCTGGGCGCCCCGGCCGCGGATGAGCAGGTGGTCACATCGGCACAGGCCGGCGCGCGTTTGCTGGCCGATCACTTTCCGCCCGGGTCAAGGGTGCTGATTACCGGCAGCGCCGCACTGGCCCGCGAGGTCGAGCGGGTAGGTATGGTGCCCGTGCGCGCTGCCCAGGACCGGCCCGACGTCGTCATCCAGGGATTCGAGCCCTCGCTTAGCTGGCGGGAACTGGCGGAAGCTTCCTACGCCATCCAGAACGGCGCCGCCTGGATTGCCACCAACATGGACCTGACCATTCCGCAGCCACGGGGCATCGCACCAGGGAACGGCGCCTTGGTGGCTGCCGTCCAGGCCGCGACCGGCGCGGAACCGATGGTCGCAGGCAAGCCGGAAGCTGTTCTTTTCCGGACCGCAGCGGACAGGCTGTCGTCCGCCCGTCCCCTGGTGGTCGGTGACCGGCTGGATACGGACATCCTCGGCGGCAATAACGCGGGCATGGCCACGGCGGTGGTCTTCACGGGCGTTGACACCCGTGAATCGGTGTTGGCTGCGCGAACGGTGGAGCGACCGCAGTATCTGCTGGAAGACCTCGACGGACTGTATGCACCCTACCCGGAAGTGGTCGTCAGCTGCGGCGGGTCCGACGGTCAGGGCGGGTCCGACGGCGACGGCGCGGTGGACGGCCACTGCGGGGCCGACGACGGCGGGGGGACCGGCGGCGCTGGCGGGGCCGTCCCGGCTGGGAACGGCCGCAGCAGTGCTGCCAGCTGCGGTGGAGTCCGCGCACGGGTCATCGACGGAACAATTACCGTCTCTTCTTCAAGGGATGACCTGAACGGCTGGCGTGCCGCCTGCGCGGCCTGGTGGAGTGCCGTTCCAGAGGCGGATTCGCCGACCGCTCCGGCGGTTGAATGGGGTTGGGATCACTAACGTGGAACCCATGCAGCACTCCGACCGTAGTCAGTCCGACGCCGCGGTGGAGTCGATCCTCGACGGCCTTGAGGAAGTCCGGAGCGCTCCGACCACTGAGCATCCGGCGATTTTTGCCCGTCTGCACGACCGACTGCTGGCGGAACTGGATGCGGACCCGGACGCTGTTCCCGGTCCTGGCACTGCTGTTCCCGGCCCCGGCCATGCTGTTCCCGGCCCAAGCCATGCGGGTCCCCGCCCTGCCGATCCCCACAGCGGAGCCTAACCGTGGCTCGGCTGGACCAGGAGCTGGTGCGGCGCGGCCTGGCGTGGTCGCGAACCCACGCCGCCGCCCTCATTGCCGATGGCCTGGTCAGTTCTGCCGGAACCGTGCTGGCGAAGCCCGCGCTGCAGGTTCCTGCGGATCGGGAACTGCAGGTGGCCGACGACGGTGAGCCGCAGTACGTTTCCC
>DATIMB010000352.1:0-5799 GCA_035475875.1 Micrococcaceae bacterium | reverse complement strand
GGCGGACTACAACGTCGCGGCGGACGGGCACGTCGCGGACCTGCGCAGCCGGCTGGAAAGCATGTGACCTAGCATTCCACCCGCGCCACCAGGGCGCACGCCACCTCGGTGGCGTGCGCCTTTTTGCAGTGTGCACCCTTTGCCATCGCGCTTTTTGCAGTGCCGGCTTTGCACCGGGGCTTTTTGCACTGGGCGATCCTCAACACTTCGCGCTGGGCAACAGATAGGCTTCCGGACGAGCACACACGGTCCCACTTTGGCCGCTTGAGGCACAATGGCACCAGCATGTGTTGTCCAGTGCAAAAAACGGAACACGAAGAAAAAATGGATCCGCGTAGGGCTTGACAGCTCCCCATGTGATCGGCTTCACTATTACATATGCTGAAATAACAGTTCCACGATACGGAATAAAAGAAGGACGTTCCGTATAGCCGTACACCGTGGATGCCAGCATTGAACGAGGAAACAGACAAGCAATGATGCTTGAGGAATTTAACAGCGGGGACCGCACTGCCATTGTATCGGTCCTCCGCCCCTGTATTGACGTTCAACGTTGGATCGATGAGATCGCCGACGCCCGCCCCTTCGGCAGCCTGGAAGCCCTGACAGGGTTTGCACGGCAGGCCGCTAACCCCTTCACCGATGCCGAGATCGAAGCCGCCCTGGCCCACCATCCGCGGATCGGCGAGAGGGCAGCCGGCCAGAGCACCGAGGCGAGCCTGTCGCGCTCGGAACAGGCCGGCGTCGACCCCTCCGACACGGAGATCACCGAGGCCCTGGCCGCGGGGAACCGTGCCTACGAGGAGAAATTTGGCCGGGTCTTCCTGATCCGCGCCAAAGGCCGCAGCGCCCGCGACATCCTGGACGCGTTGAACGAACGCCTGGCGCACTCCCCCGAGGAGGAAGCGCCCATAGTTGCCCAGCAACTCCGCGAGATAGCCATCCTGCGACTTGAAGGAGCCGTAACGCCATGACCATCTCCCACGTGACCACCCACATTCTGGATACCGCGGCCGGGAAACCTGCCGCAGGTGTCGCCGTCGAGCTCCACGCCCGCGACGGCGAGGCTTGGACCCAGATTGCTACGGGCAGCACAGATGCTGACGGGCGGGTGAAAGACCTTGGCCCCGAACGGCTGGCAACCGGAACATACCGGTTGACTTTCGCTACCGGGGCCTACTTCGCCGGCATCGCTACGGACACCTTCTTCCCGGAGGTTTCACTGACGTTTTCCGTCACGGAGATCGGCGAGCACTACCACGTGCCCCTGCTGATCAGTCCATTCGCCTTTTCAACCTACAGAGGAAGCTAAATCATGACCGACAACAGCAAAATCATCCTCGGCGCCAACCAGTACGGTAAGGCCGAAGTCCGTCTGGTGAAGATCACCCGCGACACGGACCGCCATGAGATTGAGGACCTGAACGTCACTTCCCAGCTGCGCGGCGACTTTGCCGCGGCACACCTTGCCGGCGACAACGGCCACGTGGTCGCGACGGATACCCAGAAGAACACCGTCTACGCCCTGGCCCGCGCCGGCGTCGGCTCCCCGGAGGAGTTCCTGCTGCGCCTGGGCCAGCACTTCACCTCCAGCTTCGACTGGGTGGACGGTGGACGCTGGGAAGCCGAGTCCTACAGCTGGGACCGGATCCAGGCGCACGGCGCCCCGCACGACCACTCCTTTGTCCGCAACGGCCGCGAAATCCGCACCGCCGTGGTGACCAAGGATGGCGACAAGACGTACGTCATCGGCGGGCTGCGGGACCTGACGGTCCTTAAGTCCACCGAGTCCGGCTTTGTCGGTTACCCGAAGGACAAGTACACCACCCTGCAGGAGACCACGGAGCGGATCCTGGCCACTGATGTTTCCGCCCGCTGGCGCTACAACACCACGGACGTGGACTTCAATAAGGTGTACGACGACGTCGCGGGGCTTTTGCTCGAGGGCTTCACGGAGGGGTACTCCCACGCCCTCCAGCACACCCTGTTCGGCATGGGCGAGAAGGTTCTTCAGGCCCACCCGGAGATCGACGAGATCAGGTTCTCCATGCCGAACAAGCACCATTTCCTCGTTGACCTCCAGCCCTTCGGGCTGGACAACCCCAACGAAGTGTTCTTCGCCGCAGACCGTCCGTACGGTCTGATCGAAGCGACCGTCGTGCGCGAAGATGCGTCCGACGCTGGCCGGGCCTGGGAAGGCATTGCCGGGTTCTGCTAAAAAACCCCGGGTGGGCGGGGGCTGCAACCCACCGCCCACCCATCACTTGGCACTCAAGAAGGATACCAATGTCCAAACGAACCAGCGCCGCCAGCACCGTGGTAGCACAGCGGCCGGAAGACAAGAAACTGCCTATCGGCAGTGCTTTTGCGTACGGGTTCCAGCATGTGCTGACCATGTACGGCGGCATCATTGCCGTACCCCTGATCATCGGCCAGGCCGCCGGCCTCACCTCCGCCGACGTCGGACTGCTCATCGCCGCCTGCCTGTTCATGGGCGGCCTGGCCACCCTGCTGCAGACCATCGGCGTGCCGTTCTTCGGATCCCAGCTGCCGCTGGTCCAGGGCACGTCCTTCGCCGGCGTGGCCACCATGCTCGCGATCCTCAACGGCGGCGGCGGCATCCAGTCGATCTTCGGCGCGGTCATCGTCGCGTCCCTGATCGGCCTGCTGATCACCCCGATCTTCCAGCGGATCATCAAGTTCTTCCCGCCGGTGGTCACCGGGACGGTCATCGCCACCATCGGCCTGACGCTGATGCCGACGGCGGCTGGCTGGGCCATGGGCGGCAACCCCAAGGCACCTGACTTCGGCAGCCCGGCCAACATCGGCCTGGCAGGGCTGACCCTGGTGATCGTGCTGCTGCTGAGCAAGGTTGGCAGCGGCGCCATCTCGCGGCTTTCCATCCTGCTGGCCATGATCATCGGCACCATCGTGGCCGTGTTCTTCGGCAAGGCCGACTTCAGCAAGGTGGGCACAGGCCCGATCTTTGCCTTCCCGGCGCCCTTCCACTTCGGCATGCCGACGTTCCAGGCTGCGGGCATCATTTCGATGGTGATCGTGATCCTGGTGACGCTGGTGGAGACCTCAGCGGACATCCTGGCAGTCTCCGACATCGTGGGCACCAAGGTGGATTCCCGCCGGCTGGGCAATGGACTGCGCGCGGACATGATCTCCAGCGCGGTGGCGCCGGTCTTCGGCTCCTTCCCGCAGACCGCGTTCGCCCAGAATGTTGGCCTGGTGGCCATCACCGGCATCAAGAGCCGTTTCGCAGTCAGCGCCAGCGGCGTCATACTGCTGGTGCTGGGCCTGCTGCCCGTGGTGGGCCGCGTGGTGGCTGCTGTTCCGACGGCGGTGCTGGGCGGGGCGGGCATCGTCCTGTTCGGCACGGTGGCTGCCAGCGGTATCCGCACGCTCTCCACGGTGAACTACAAGAACAACATGAACCTGATCATCGTGGCCACCTCGATCGGCTTCGGCGTGATCCCGATTGTCCAGCCGACCTTCTACAGCAAGTTCCCGGCCTGGTTCGGCACCATCTTCGACTCCGGCATCAGCTCGGCTGCGGTGATGGCGATTGTCCTGAACCTGGTGTTCAACCACTTCAAGGCCGGCAACCCGGAGAACCCTTCGGTGTTCGCCGCGGGATCCGACCGGCAGATCCGCGCCGAGGTCCTGCAGAGCCTGGAACACGGCGACCGTTGCGAGGACGGCAAGCTGCTGGATGCCGACGGCAATGAGGTCCCGGTGGTCAGCGAACCCGCGCACTAGGGTCCGTAGGCTTCGGCCAGTATGGTTTCGGCTAACTCAACACAATAGCCAACTCAACACAGCGGCCAGCAAAATACAGTGGCCAGCAAAGTTTGGGCAGGGTCTCCGTCATCCGGAGTCCCTGCCCAAACTGCTGAATCGGGCCTCAGCCGCGTCCGATGAAGGGCATGCCCGCGGCGGTGAGCACCAGCGACCCGACGTTGGCCGAGGCCGGCAGCTGGGCCATCAGCAGCACCGCGCGGGCTGCCTCCTCCACCGGGAAGGTGGGCTCCTGCCGACGGGTTCCGTCCGCCTGGAGCGCCCCGCTGCCCACGCCGATCTCCGTCATCAGTTCGGTGGCGGCGTTGCCGATGTCGATCTGCCCGCAGCTGATGCCGTAACCGCGGCCGTCGAGGTCGATCGACTTGGTCAGCCCGGTGATCGCATGTTTGCTGGTCGTGTAGGCCACGGACAGCGGCCGGGGTGAGTGCGCGGAGATTGATCCGTTGTTGATGATCCGGCCTCCCTGCGGCGACTGCGCCTTCATCTGGCGGACGGCGGCCGCCGCGCAGAGCATGGCTCCGGTCAGGTTGACCGCGATGGTTGCCTCCCAGTCCGCCAGGATGATCTGGTCCACCGATGCGGCGGGACCGAAGATGCCCGCATTGTTAAAGACCACGTCAACCCTCCCCCAGCGCTGGACAGCCTCGGCGAAGAGCCGGCCGACGTCGTCGGGCCGGGTCACGTCCGCCGCCACGACCAGTGCCAGCGGATGGCCCTCAGCCGTCTCCTCGAGTGTCCGGACGGTCCGCCCCGCCAGCGCGACCCGGAAACCTTGGGCCAGCAGGATCCTCGCCACGGCGCGTCCGATCCCGGAACCGGCGCCGGTAACCACCGCCACCGGCCCCTCGCCGCCTTCCTTGGCCCTTGCAAACGGCACCGGTTCACGCACGGGTCCTGCCTGATTCTCGGCCATGGCCGTACCTCCTTCTGTTCATCTTTTGGTCACATGCAGCGTTTCGACCGGATTGTGATCTAGTATATGGAAAATAAGTTTCGCATTATGGAAGCAGCGAAGACGGACCCCACATCTTCGCCCAAGGGACGCTGCCCACCCACAATCCTCCGGCAGCGCCACAAGAAATGAGGTTTGGACGTGTTCCAAAGAGACCAGAATTCCCACATCCTGAGCGGGCTGACCGACCAGCGTCCGGACCGGGACCCCGACGAGACGGCGGAGTGGGTTGAGTCCCTTGATTCGCTGATCCGGGAGCAGGGTACCGAGCGTGCCCAATACATTATGCGTTCGCTGCTGCAGCGCGCCGGCGCCCAGAGTGTCGGCGTGCCGATGGTGACCACCACCGACTACGTCAACACCATCCCGGCGGACCAGGAACCCGAGTTCCCCGGGGACGAGGACATCGAACGCCGGTACCGCCGGTGGCTGCGCTGGAACGCCGCCATCATGGTGCACCGCTCACAGCGGCCCGACATCGGCGTCGGCGGGCACATCTCCACCTACGCCGGCGCCTCCACCCTGTATGAGGTCGGCTTCAACCACTTCTTCCGCGGCAAGGACCACCCCGGCGGCGGGGACCAGGTCTTCTTCCAGGGCCACGCCTCCCCCGGTATGTATGCACGGGCTTTCCTCGAAGGCCGGCTCACGGAGGAGGACCTGGACGGCTTCCGGCAGGAAAAGTCCAAGGAGGGCCACGCCCTGTCCTCCTACCCGCACCCACGGCTGATGCCAAAGTTCTGGGAATTCCCCACCGTCTCAATGGGCATCGGGCCGATGAACGCGATCTACCAGGCGCAATCCAACCGGTACCTGCACAACCGCGGCATCAAGGACACGGCCGACCAGCACGTCTGGGCGTTCCTGGGCGACGGCGAAATGGACGAGCCCGAGTCACGCGGCCTGCTCCAGCTCGCCGCCAATGACAAGCTGGACAACCTAACGTTCGTGATCAACTGCAACCTGCAGCGCCTGGACGGACCGGTGCGCGGCAATGGCAAGATCGTCCAGGAGCTGGAGGCGTTCTTCCGCGGTGC
>DATIMB010000351.1:0-4688 GCA_035475875.1 Micrococcaceae bacterium | reverse complement strand
GGAGTGAATCTGCCGCTGGACGACAGGGTCGAATTGCGGCACGCGTTGGAGCACTTTGGATTCACCCCTGAGCCCGTTCCCGGGATAGAGTCCTAGATCGAGATGACTGAACTGACAGCGGCGGAGATCGCCGCCATAACTCAAGGGCGCCTCACCGCCACAGCCCTGCCGGAGCAGAAAATCGCCCTGGCAGACATCGTCACGGACTCGCGCGAGGCGCGGCCCGGCTCGCTCTATGTGGCCAAGCCCGGCGAGTTTGCCGACGGCCACTCCTTCATCCCCAACGCCTTCGAGGCCGGGGCCGTGCTGGCCCTGGCAGAGCGCGAAGTCACCGATGAGCGCGAAGCCACGGCAGGGCCGGACGCCGGCAAGGCGGCTGGACTGAACGACGGTGGCCGACCCTTCCCGGCGGTCATCGTCCCCGACGCGGTGCTGGCCATGGGTGCGCTGGCGGCGCACGCCGTCCGGGCCCTGCGCGCGGCAGGCGAGCTCACCGTCATCGGCATCACCGGCTCCGCCGGAAAGACCACCACCAAGGACCTACTGGCCGGAATCCTCTCCAAGCTTGGGCCCACGGTGGCGCCCAAGGGGTCCTACAACGGCGAGGTAGGCGTTCCGCTCACCGTCTTCCAGGCTGACGCCTCCACCCGCTACCTGGTGATTGAAATGGGTGCCACCGGCATCGGGCACATCGCCTACCTGGCCTCGCTGGTGCAGCCGGACATCGGCGTGGTACTGGGGGTGGGAACCGCGCACGCCGGAGAATTCGGCGGCGTGGAGAACATCGCGCTGGCCAAGGGTGAAATGGTCGAGGCACTGGCCGCCAGCGGCGTGGCTGTGCTGAACCGGGACGACCTGCGGGTGCGCCAGATGGAGGCCCGGACTGTGGCGCGCACCGTTTTCTTCTCAAGTGCCGGGACCGATTCGAGCAGCAGCCCGGGGGAGCTGCAGGTGCTGGCGGAGGATGCCGGCACCGATGAGCAGGGCCGGCCCGTCTTCGCCCTGCGCTTCACCGACGATCCCGCCGGCACCCGCTGGCCGGTCACCAGCAAGCTGCTGGGCCTGCACCACGTGGCCAACCTGCTGGCTGCGGCCGCGGCGGCCTACGTTGCCGGTGCTCCGGCAGAACAGATCGCCGCCTCCCTCAGCGAGCAGGAGGCCGCCAGCCGGTGGCGGATGGAGCGCACCGAACGGGCCGACGGTGTCACCGTAATCAACGACGCCTACAACGCCAATCCGGAGTCCATGCGAGCCGCGCTGCGGACGCTGGCCGAACTGGGACGCACCCCGGGCCCGGACGGCGGAGAGCGCCGCACCTGGGCGGTACTCGGCCCCATGCTGGAACTCGGCGCCGACTCCATCCACGAACACGACGCGCTGGGCCGGGTGGCGGTGCGGCTGAACATTTCCCGGCTGGTGGTGGTGGGCGCCGAAGCCCGCGCCATGCATGTCGGGGCGGTGATGGAGGGGTCCTGGGGGGACGAGTCCCTCTTTGTACCGGATGCCGAGACGGCATACGAACTGCTCGAGCAGGAGTTGCGCCCCGGGGACATTGTCCTGGTCAAATCCTCCAACGGGGCGGGACTGCGGTTCCTGGGCGATCGGATAGCATGGCGGACAACAGAGGGCGAAAGGAAGCAGGGCTGATGATCGCATTGCTCCTGGGCGCCGGGCTGGGTCTGTTCTTCGCCATGGTCGGCACCCCGCTGTTCATCCGCCTTCTCGTCAACAAGGGCTACGGCCAGTTCATCCGCGATGACGGGCCAACCTCGCATCACACCAAACGCGGTACCCCCACCATGGGTGGGGCAATCGTTGTCGGCGCCGTGGTGTTCGCCTACCTGATCACGCACCTGGTGCTCTGGATGATCAACCCGCATTCACCCGGGCCGAGTGCATCCGGCTGGCTGCTGCTGTTCCTGATGGTGGGGATGGGACTGGTCGGGTTCCTGGACGACTTCATCAAGATTTCCAAACAGCGCAGCCTGGGCCTGAACGCCAAGGCCAAACTGATCCTGCAGGCCGGCGTCGGCATCGCCTTCGCCATCCTGGCCCTGAACTTCCCCAATGCGCTGGGCCGCACCCCGGCCACCACACGGATCTCCTTTGCGCGCGACATTCCGGGTCTGGACCTGGCCTTCGCCGGCGCCGCGCTGGGCCTGATCCTGTTCATCATCTGGTCCAACCTGATCATCACGGCCGCCACCAACGGGGTCAACCTCACCGACGGCCTGGACGGACTCGCCGCCGGCGCCTCCGTGATGGTCTTCGGCGCGTACACCCTGATGGGGATCTGGCAGAGCAACCAGGGGTGCGGTTCGCCGCGTGTCTCGCCCGGAAAGATCTGCTACGAGGTCCGCGATCCGCTGGATCTGTCCCTGCTGGCCGTGATCATCTTCGGCGCGCTGATCGGATTCCTCTGGTGGAATACGTCGCCAGCCAAGATTTTCATGGGCGACACCGGCTCGCTGGCCATCGGCGGGGCCATCGCAGGCATGGCAATCATGTCCCGCACCGAGATCCTGCTGGCGATCATTGGCGGCCTGTTCGTGATGATCACCCTTTCGGTCATTATCCAGGTCGGATTCTTCAAGCTGTCCAAGGGTAAACGGGTGTTCAAGATGGCGCCGCTGCAGCACCATTTTGAGCTCAAGGGCTGGGCCGAAGTCACTGTGGTGGTCAGGTTCTGGATCCTGTGCGGACTGCTGGTGGCCGTCGGCCTGGGTGCCTTCTATGCGGAATGGATCGTCCAGCTATGACTTCTCTGCCCCCGTCCTCCCGGCTGGATTCCCTGACCAGTTGGGACGCGGACTGGTCCGGCCTGCGCGTGGTGGTCACCGGCATCACCAAGACAGGGTTCTCCGCGGCGGACACGCTGGCGGAACTGGGAGCCGCGGTGGTGGTGGTGGCCGCTTCCGACGACGACGACGCCCGCGCCAAGGCCGATACGCTGCGGATCGTCGGGGTCCGGGACGTCCTGCTGGGGGAGGCGTCCTCGCTGGAGCTGCCCCTGGTGGACGGCAGGGCGGCCGAGCTGGTCGTCACCAGCCCGGGCCTGCGGCCCTCCCACCCGCTGCTGGTCCAGGCCGCGGAGGCCGGCATCCCGATCTGGGGGGATGTCGAACTGGCCTGGCGCGTGCGGACCCGGGCCGGACGCAAAACCGCCGACTGGATCACCATCACCGGCACCAATGGCAAGACCACCACCACCTCGATGGTGGAGTCGATGCTGCGGGCCGGCGGGCTGCGCGCCATGGCGGCCGGCAATATCGGCGCCCCCATCCTCGACGCGGTCCGGGACCCGGAAGGCTACGACGCCCTCGCCGTCGAACTGTCCACCTTCCAACTGCACTGGACCTCCTCGCTTTCGCCCGTAGCCAGTGTCTGCCTGAACATTGCCGAGGACCATGTGGACTGGCACGGCTCCTTTGAGGCCTATGCGGCGGACAAGGCCAAGGTGTACGCCAACACCAAGGTGGCCTGCGTCTACAACGCCGAGCAGGTCGAAACCGAGCGGATGGTCGAAGAGGCGGACGTGATCGAGGGCTGCCGCGCCGTCGGATTCACCACCGGAACCCCCGCCATCAGCATGGTAGGCGTGGTCGAGGGACTGCTGGTGGACCGAGCCTTCATCGCAGAACGCAAGGATTCCGCCGTCGAACTGGCCAAGGTGGCGGACATCGGCCCGTTGGTGCCGCGCCACCTGGTGGCCAACGCCCTGGCGGCCGCGGCGCTGGTGCGGGCCTACGGCCTGGAACCGGCAGCTGTCCGCGAGGGCCTGCTCCGCTACGAACCAGGCGACCACCGGATCCAGCCGGTCGCCACCCTGGACGGGGTGCTCTGGGTCAATGACTCCAAGGCCACCAATCCGCACGCGGCCGCTGCGTCGCTGGCTGCCTTCAGCCCCGTAGTCTGGATTGCCGGCGGACTGTCCAAGGGGGTGGACTACGACCAGCTGGTCGCCGCCCACGCCGGCCGGCTCAAAGCTGTCGTCCTGATCGGCGCCGACAGCACAGCCCTCCGCGGGTCATTGCAGCGACACGCGCCCGATGTCCCGGTGATCGAGGCCGGGGCAGGACAGACTGGAGAGGTGCAGAGCTCCGGCACCGGTGTGATGGCCCAGGCGGTGGCAGCGGCTGCGGAGGTCGCCACGGCAGGGGACACCGTGCTCATGGCGCCGGCATCTGCATCGATGGATCAGTTCCTGTCCTACGCCCAGCGCGGGGAGGCGTTCATCAACGCCGTCCGCGCCCTCGTGGAAGGGCAGGCGAAGACCGGCAAGGAGCCGACCAGCGAGGAGTCATAGTGGTCACAACGCCCGCCAGGCCGGGTCCGCGGACCGGGACCAAACCGACTCGCACCCCACCGTCCACCCCGGCGGCACGGCCGTCCGGGCTTCCACGGCCTACCAAGCTTCCAACGCCTTCCACCTCAGGACGGTCCCCTGCATCCGCCCGGACGGGCTTCCGGACGGGTCGCTCCCGGATCGGCCGGATCGGGGCTTTCTTTCAGGAATTCTGGCCCCGCCTTGAGGGGAGCAACCGGCCCAGCAACGGCTCCAGCTATTACATGATCCTGGGCACCACGCTGGCGCTGACCTGCATCGGCCTGATGATGGTGCTCTCCTCCTCGGCCGTGGAATCCATCTCGCAGGGCGCCGACCCCTACCAGCTTTTCCTGAGGGAAAG
>DATIMB010000350.1:0-10198 GCA_035475875.1 Micrococcaceae bacterium | reverse complement strand
TCGATGGCCAGCTCGTCCCGGTCGCCTTTCGCCAGGGCCTGGACCAGCACCAGGCGATGCGCCGGCGCCGGCTCCTGGCAGACCTGGTCAATGCGCAGGTGCAGCTCGCCGGGGGAAGCAGCCGTGACGGTCCCGGTCACGCGCAGTCCGCCGCCGTCCACCAGATCCAGCGGCTCGCCCGGTGCCAGCCGCTTGACCGTGGTCGCATGCCGGCCTTCGGCGCCGCCCAGCACCATCTCCGAGCCTTCAGCCAGCGCTTCCAGCTCCGCCGTGGGCGCGAAGAAGACGGGGTTGGTCACGGCAGGCCGAAGTCAGAGGTTGCCGAGTTTGTCGCGCAGCTTGGCGAACATTCCGCCGCTGGAGACCAGCTTGCCTTCGGTGAACTGTTCCCCGCGCAGCGCCGCCAGTTGGCGCAGCAGCTCTTCCTGGGCAGCGTCGAGCTTGGTGGGCGTTTCCACATGCAGATGCACCTTCAGATCCCCGCGGCCGTAGCCGCGCAGATGGGTGACTCCGAGGCCACGCAGCGTGACCACTTCCGCGGACTGCGTCCCGGCCCGGACGCTGATGGGCTGTTCACCATCGAAGGTGTCCAGCGTCAGTTCGGTACCCAGTGCGGCGGCGGTCATCGGCACGCTCAGGGTGGCGTGCAAGTCGTCGCCGTCGCGCAGGAACGCAGGATCGCTGTTGACCTTGATTTCCACGTAGAGGTCGCCGGCCGGGCCGCCGGCAGGGCCCGCCTCGCCCTGGCCGCCCAGCTGGATCCGCGTACCGGTGCCCACTCCGGCGGGAACCTTGATGGTCAGCGAACGGCGGCTGCGGATCCGGCCCTCGCCGGCACACTCGTTGCAGGGATCCGGAATCACGGTGCCGAAGCCCTGGCAGGAACCACAGGTGGCGACGGTCATGACCTGGCCCAGGATGGAGCGGACCGGCCGCTGCACCTGGCCGCTGCCCCCGCAGATATCGCAGGTTTCGGGATGGGTGCCGGGCTGGCAGCAGCTGCCGTTGCAGGTGGGACAGACGACGGCGGTTTCCACCTCGATCTTCTTATTCACGCCGAAGACGGCCTCGCGCAGGTCGATGCGGACATTGATCAGCGCGTCCTGGCCACGGCGGGTGCGCGGGGCAGGTCCGGCTCCGCCTCCGCCTCCGCCGCCGAAGAAGGTCTCGAAGATGTCCTGGAAGGCGAAGCCGGAGCCGGAGTAGCCCGCCCCGCCAAAGCCGGTGTCGGTGCCGTTCTCGTTGCCCGTGGTGTCGTAGACGCGGCGCTTCTGCGGATCGGAGAGAACCTCATAGGCATGGGTGACAGCCTTGAAGCGCTCCTGCGCGTCGTCGCCCTTGTACACATCGGGGTGGAACTGGCGTGCCAGCTTACGGTACGCCTTCTTGATTTCCTCCCCGGTCGCGTCGCGGGAAACACCCAGTACGTCGTAGTGGTTGCTCAAAGTCTCTTACTCTCTCTGTTGTCCTGCGTGCTGTTGTGCTGCGTGCTGTCGTGCGTCGTGCTGCAAGTGTCGGTGCTGCGAACGTGTGTGCTGCGTTGTCCTGGCTGACTGCCTCGCCCTGCCTGCCCGGCTATCCGGCCAGGATCCGCGACAGGTACCGGGCGACCGCCCGGACTGCCGACATGGTGTTCGGGTAGTCCATCCGGGTGGGCCCCAACACCCCGATTTTCGCGGAGGAATCCGGGCCGTAACCGGTGGCCACGACGGATGCCTCGGACAGCGCATCATGGGGATTCTCCCGACCGATGCTCACCGCCACTCCCCGTGCATCCTGGGCCATTTCGGAAAGCAGGCGCAGCATTACAACCTGTTCCTCCAGCGCATCGAGCACCGGACCGATGCTGAGCGGGAAATCGACGTTGGACCGGGCCAGGTTGGCCGTTCCGGCCAGCACAATCCGGTCCTCCCGTGCTGCTGCCGCCAGCTGGACCAGCCCATCGGTGAGACGTTGGGCGGGAGCGCGCAGCTGCGGTGCCAGCTGAGGCACGACTGCGGCCAGTGTCTGCGGCAGGGTGCCCAGGATGCTGCCGCCGGCGGTAGACAGGTAGCGCCCCCGCAACTGCGCGAGCGTCTCCTCGTCGAGGGGCTGGCCGACGTCAATGACCCGTTGCTCCACCTTTCCGGTGGCCAGGATCAGCACAATCAGCACCTGCTGCGGAGCAAGCAGCACGAATTCAATGTGCCGCACGGTTGCCGTGGCCATCCGCGGATACTGCACGACGGCGACCTGGTTGGTCAGGTGGGCAAGCGTGCGCACCGTCCGGTCCAGGACGTCGTCGAGGTCATTGGTGCCGTCCAGCAGCGCCTGGATCGCCCGGCGCTCCGGCGCCGAGAGCGGCTTCACGGCGGAAATCCGGTCCACGAACAATCGGTAGCCCTTGTCCGTCGGGATCCGGCCCGAGCTGGTATGCGGGGCGGTGATCAGCCCCTCCTCCTCCAACGCTGCCATGTCATTGCGGATGGTGGCACTGGAAACACCCAGATGGTGACGATCCACCAGGGCCTTGGACCCCACCGGCTCCCGGGAGTGCACATAATCCTCGACAATGGCCCGCAGCACCTCCAGCTTGCGCGGTTCGCTCATCGGCACACCTCCCATCGGTCCTCTTACAGCCTCTCCGTCGCGTCCCCGTCCATCACCGGTGTTAACGGCTGGACAGGCAGGGCTTGCGGCCTCCCGGTCCTGGCGACGGATTAGCACTCTACCCGTTCAAGTGCTAAGTCTAATACCTTCACCGGATCCGCAGGCCTCCCGGCGGGTGATCCCCGGCACGGGCACCTGCTCTTGTTAGCATGATGATTCCGCCGACGAGAGTGAGCAACCGTGACGTACCAACAGTGGGGTCCGCAGGCGCTTGGCGCCCCGGCAGCCAAGGCACTCCCGGAGGTCCCCGCCCAACTGGGCCTGGTGCTGGAGGACGTCCAAAGCGGCTGGGTCGGCGCGGTTGTCCGGGTGGAGAAATCCGGCGGCATGCACATTCTGGTCCTGGAGGACCGGCGCGGCAAGACCAAATCCTTCCAACTGGGCTATGGCTTCCTGGTGGATGGCCGGCCGGTCAAGGTGGTACCGGCGATGGCGAAGAAGGCCCCGGTTGCGCAGCGCACCGCCTCCGGCTCCGTGAAGGTGGCCGGGCAGCGGGCGCAGGTGGCCAAGGCCAGCCGGATCTGGGTGGAAGGCAAGCACGACGCCGAACTGGTGGAAAAGGTCTGGGGTGACGACCTGCGCGTGGAGGGCATCGTCGTCGAACCGCTGCACGGCATCGATGACCTGGCCGGCGCCGTGCGCGCCTTCGGCCCCGGGCCGGACCGCAGGCTGGGCGTCCTGGTGGACCATCTGGTGCCCAATTCCAAGGAATCGCGGATTGCCGACGAGGTGCTGCGGATGCCCGGAGCCGGCAGCAACGTCCTCATCGTGGGCCACCCCTATGTCGATGTCTGGCAGGCGATCAGGCCCGCGGTGCTCGGCATCGCCGCCTGGCCGCAGGTGCCCCGCAATATTGAGTGGAAAGTGGGCATTCTGCAGTCCTTCGGCTGGCCGCACAGCACGCCGGCCGACATTGCCCAAGGCTGGCGGAGACTGCTGGGCCAGGTCAAAAGCTACGCCGATCTGGAGCCCTCGCTGCTGGGCCGGGTCGAAGAGGTCATCGACTTCCTGACTGTTCCAGTATCCTAGAAGCGGTACCGCCGGCTGCGGGACCAGCACCAAAGAGAGCCGTACCAGCGGAATTTAGAGGACAGAACCAGTGGCTAATCCAGCCCGCGGCGATAACGCGGACCGACGGCAGCACCCCCGGGAGCCTGTGCACTACCAGGCTGTTCCGGCCAATGCTCTGCCCCTGACTGCCAGCGAAGACAAGCAGTGGGCGTTCATGGCGCACTGCGGCGGAATCCTGGGATTCCTGCCCTCACTGATCATCTTCCTGGTCTTCCGGGACCGGGGCCCCTTTACCGCCCAGGAATCCAAGGAAGCCCTGAACTTCACCGTGCCGCCCACCATTGTGGCCGCGCTGGCCAACATCCTGGCCCTGGTGGTGCCGGTGGTGGGCAGCATCTTTGCCGTGCTGGCGGTCGGCATCTGGATCTTCCTGTCCGTGTACTCGGTCCTGGCGGCCCTCCAGGTCAACCGCGGGCAGCCGTACCGGTACACCTGGAATCTCCGGCTGATCCACTAGTCCGCACGTAACTTCGGACTAGTCCGGCAGTAGCCTGCGCACCACGGCATCGGCCAGCAGCCGCCCCTTGAGGGTGAGAACCAGCCGCCCGCGGAACGCCTGCGCCGGATCCACCAGCTCCTGCGCGATCAGCTGGGCCACCTCCCGTCGCCCGCTCGGCCCCAGGGAGTCCACCAGGATGCCCTCGGAGAGCCGGGTTTGCAGCATGATCCGCTCCAGCTCACGGGTGGGAGCATCCAGGGTTTCCCGTCCCGCCGCCGGCGAAACCCCCTGGGCCAGCCGCCCGGCGTAGGCGGTGGGATGCTTGACGTTCCACCAACGCACTCCGCCCACATGTGAATGGGCTCCCGGACCGATCCCCCACCAGTCCTGGCCGTGCCAGTAGTTCAGGTTGTGCCGGCAGGCGTCCTCCGGGGTGCGGGACCAGTTGCTCACCTCGTACCAGCCCAGCCCCGCGTCCGCGAAGAGGCCGTCTGCCAGCGCGTATTTGGCGGCATGGTCGTCGTCGTCAATGGCCTGCACCTCGCCGCGCCGGATCTGCGCGGCCAGCTTGGTGCCTTCCTCGATGATCAGGGCGTAGGCCGAGATGTGGTCCGGCTGGTAGCTCAAGGCCGTGCGGACCGAGGTCTCCCAGTCCCCCTCCGACTCCCCGGGTGTTCCGTAAATCAGGTCAACGCTGACCTTCAGCCCGGCCTCGCGCGCCCATTCAATGGCCTGCGGAACCCGGCTGGGCTGATGCGTACGGTCCAGCACCTTGAGCACGTGCGGCACGGCCGACTGCATGCCGAAGGAGACCCTGGTGAACCCGGCGTCCGCCAGCTGCCGCAGCGAGGCCGGGCTGACCGAATCCGGGTTTGCCTCGGTGGTCACCTCCGCGCCCTCGGCCAAGCCCCAGTGTTCGACGGCGGTGTGCAGCACGGCGGCAAGGTCGCCTGCCGGCAGCAGCGTCGGGGTTCCTCCGCCGAAGAACACCGTGTCAAGCTTCCGTTCCGGCAGGCCGGAGGCAGCCATCGCGCGGGCGGCAAAAGCGATCTCCGAGGCGGCTGTCTGCGCATAGGCGTCCTGCGACGCTCCGCCGCCCAGCTCCGTGGCGGTGTAGGTGTTGAAATCGCAGTAGCCGCAGCGCACGGCGCAGAACGGGATGTGCACGTACAGGCTGAAGAGCCGGCTGGAGGCTCCGTCCGCCGCCTGCCCCGGCAGAACGCCGTCGGCCGGGGCCGGATCCCCCAGGGGCAGGATGCTAGGCACCAGAGACTGCCCCGCAGGTGTGCGCCGGAAACGTGAGCGCGCCCGCCGGAGTACGGCGGGGTATGGGGACAGTCACTTCTTCGACTTGTCCTTGGACTCATCGGAGGACAGCGCCGCAATGAACGCCTCCTGCGGAACCTCCACCCTGCCGACCATCTTCATGCGCTTCTTGCCTTCCTTCTGCTTCTCCAGAAGTTTGCGCTTGCGCGTGATGTCACCGCCATAGCACTTGGCCAGCACGTCCTTGCGGATGGCGCGGATGCTCTCGCGGGCAATAATCCGGGCCCCGATGGCGGCCTGGATCGGAACCTCGAACTGCTGGCGCGGGATAAGTTCGCGCAGCTTGGCGGTCATCATGACGCCGTAGGCGTAGGCCTTGTCCCGGTGCGTGATGGCGCTGAACGCGTCCACCTGCTCGCCTTGGAGCAGGATGTCCACCTTGACCAGGTCGGCGACCTGCTCGCCGTCGGCCTTCCAGTCCAGCGAGCCGTAGCCCCGGGTCTTGGACTTGAGGATGTCGAAGAAATCGAACACGATCTCGGCAAGCGGGAGCCTGTAGCGGATTTCCACCCGGTCCTCCGAGAGGTAATCCATCCCGCCCATCACGCCGCGGCGCTGCTGGCATAGCTCCATGATGGCGCCGACGAATTCGGTGGGGGCCAGGATCGTGGCGGCAACCATCGGCTCACGCACCTCGGCGATCTTGCCGGTGGGGTACTCACTGGGGTTGGTGACCGTCAGGACTTTCTTGTCCTCCAGGGTCACTTCGTATTCCACGTTCGGAGCGGTGGAGATCAGGTCGAGGTTGTATTCGCGCTCCAGCCGCTCGCGCGTGATTTCCAGGTGCAGCAGGCCCAGGAAACCCACCCGGAAGCCGAAGCCGAGGGCAGCGGAGGTTTCCGGTTCATAGACCAGTGCCGCATCGTTGAGCGTGAATTTTTCCAGCGCGTCCCGGAGCACGGGATAGTCTGTGCCATCCAGCGGGTAGAGGCCGGAGAAAACCATCGGCTTGGGATCCTGGTAGCCGCCCAGCGATTCGGCGGCAGGCTTGTTCAGGGTGGTGACCGTATCGCCGACCTTTGACTGCCGGACATCCTTCACACCGGTGATCAGGTAGCCGACCTCACCCACGCCGAGTCCCTTGGCAGGCACGGGCTCAGGTGAACTGACGCCGATCTCCAGCAGCTCGTGGGTGGCCCGCGTGGACATCATCTGGATGCGCTCGCGCGGGTTCAGCTGGCCGTCCACCACCCGGACGTAGGTCACGACCCCGCGGTAGGTGTCGTAGACGGAATCGAAAATCATCGCCCGGGCAGGAGCCTGGGGATCACCAACCGGTGCCGGCATGTCCCGGACAATCTTGTCCAGCAGCGCATCGACGCCCATGCCGGTTTTTCCGGAGACCAGCAGCACGTCCTCGGGTTGGCCGCCGATCAGATTGGCCAGTTCCGCGGCGTACTTTTCCGGCTGGGCCGCCGGCAAGTCGATCTTGTTCAGCACCGGAATGATGGTCAGGTTGTTCTCCATGGCCAGGTACAGGTTGGCCAGTGTCTGGGCCTCGATGCCCTGAGCCGCATCGACCAGCAGGATCGCCCCCTCGCAGGCGGCCAGTGATCGGGACACCTCGTAGGTGAAGTCCACGTGGCCCGGCGTGTCGATCATGTTCAGGCAGTACGCCGTGCCGTCGACCTCCCAGGGAATGCGCACGGCCTGGGACTTGATGGTGATGCCGCGCTCGCGCTCGATATCCATCCGGTCCAAGTACTGGGCCTTCATGTCCCGCTGCTGGACGACGCCGGTGAGCTGCAGCATCCGATCCGCCAGGGTGGATTTCCCGTGGTCGATGTGGGCGATGATGCAGAAATTTCGGATGATCGCCGGATCGGTTGCGGCAGGCACCGGGGCGGTGCGGGCCATCGGTGACACGCGGATTCCTTACTCTTGGGGGTCGCTGCGCAGGTTCGGTGCAGCGTTAATAGTGTCCCATGCCGGAGCGTTGCGGGGTGTATTCGGGATGTATTGGGGGAGGTTGGAGGCACGACGGCGGCCCTGTACAGTGTTCGGGCCCCGCCTTACGCTGGGGGAACCGGGGTGAAACAGCCATTCCGGCGGCACGGCAGGACCGTCAGGAAGGCAGATTGCTATGCCGTTCCAGGGCAGAGGTCCGCATCCGCATCGGTGGCAGGGCCCGCGCCGGGTGGGCCACCGGCCGGCGCGCGTGCAGCTTGGCCACCGGCAAGGCCGAGGGCAGCCGCAGCCATCCGTGCTCGGTGTCCGGCAGCTCAAAGCGTTCCGTGTTGGGCTGGCCGGCGCCTTGGGTGTCGGTGTCGGGGTTTTCATCTGGGGCGCCGTGTCCTCGCTGGCGTCCGTCCTGACCTACATCGGCATCGCGCTGTTCATTGCCCTGGGGCTGGATCCGATCATCCGTTGGCTGGAGCAACGCCGGCTGCCCCGCCCGCTGGCAGTCCCGGCGGTTCTTGCGACGCTGCTGGCACTGCTTGCCGGCCTGATGTTCCTCTTTATCCCGAAGCTGATTGAGCAGGCCCGGGCCCTGATCGCGCAGGTGCCGGAGATCGTCACCGGCGTTTCCCGAAGCGGCTGGGTCAATGACCTGGAGCAACTGCTCAGCGGCTACGTGGACATCAACGCGCTGCTCAGAAACGCGGGCGCCTTCGTCAGTACCCCGTCAAACCTGCTTACCCTCGGCGGCGGCCTGCTGGCGATAGGAGCAGGCATCGCC
The DNA here is from genome assembly GCA_035475875.1 of Micrococcaceae bacterium. Classification (GTDB taxonomy): domain Bacteria; phylum Actinomycetota; class Actinomycetes; order Actinomycetales; family Micrococcaceae; genus Arthrobacter_M. The sequence continues at coordinate 2,033 of DATIMB010000350.1, read as the reverse complement.
GGCGGACTGACAGGAGGCCTTATCGTCTTCGTCCTTACGCTGTACTTCGTGATCACGCTGCCGGGCATCAAGCGTGCCGCCTACCAGCTGGTGCCTGCCAGCGGCCGGGAAAAATTCAAGGAAGTCAGCGAGGACATCGCCGGCGCGGTCAGCAGTTACGTCATCGGCCAGCTGGGCCTGGCCCTGCTGAACGGTGTTCTGTCGGCCATCTTCCTCTCCGTCGTGCAGGCGCCAATCCCCTACCTGCTGGCCGTTCTGGCCTTTGTGGGAGCCCTCATTCCCCTGGTGGGAACGGTCCTGTCAGCCATCATCATCACTCTTGTCTGCCTGATCGCCTCACCGCAGACCGCGCTCGTCGCCGCGATCTACTATCTGGTCTACATGCAGATAGAGGCGTACATCCTCACCCCGCGGATCATGAGCCGGGCCGTTGCCGTTCCCGGTTCCCTGGTGGTGATTGCCGCCGTCACCGGCGGCACTTTGGGCGGCATATTGGGCGCACTGGTGGCGATTCCGCTGGCGGCCTCCGCCCTGGTCATTATCCAAAAGGTGGTCGTACCGCGGCAGAACAGCCTCTGAGCACCGCCTGCCTAAAGACGTTCGTATGCTTCGGCGTCCACCAGTGGCGTCGCCGTGTCGCGCGGCCGATGGGGCCGGTTTTCTGCTAATATCGTTACTTGTGTGTGTCCGTGCAGGTCGGCGGGCACAACGGGTTAGCCGGACGTTCACCTTAAATCGAGCATCCCCACGCCGCTGTCAATGGCTGGCCCACGCCCTCTACGACCGAAGTCCGCATTAAAAAGAGAGTTCATACGTGGCTAATATCAAGTCCCAGAAGAAGCGCATTCTCACCAACGAGAAGGCGCGCCAGCGCAATAACTCCGTCAAGTCGGAGCTGAAGACGGCCGTCCGCGCCGTCCTCACCGCCGTCGAGACTTCCGATAAGGAAGCCGCAACGGTTGCCCTGGTAGGCGCCAGCCGCAAGCTGGACAAGGCTGTCAGCAAGGGCGTCATCCACGCCAACAACGCTGCCAACCGCAAGTCGGCCATCTCCAAGAAGGTCAACGCCCTCTAAGAGATGAGCCATCCCCTTCGCTGATGCGTGCCGGGGACATGAGCGCTTTGGCTGTGGCCGGCACCCTTACGGGGTGCCGGCCACAGCTCTTTTGCAGCGGACGCGTTCTGGGTCGGGGCACGGACTGCTTCAGGCCCCACTCCCTGCCCGATTTTGGGGAAGGTTCGCCAGCGAGGCCTTATGTCTGCGCGCCCGATCGGCTTCGTGACGGGCCCAGCATTCGCCATTAGAGCCAGCTCAGCGGCCTGGATAGGGCTTGGCCCAGCCGGACTGCTTGGGCCCGGCTCACCGCCGGCGGGCCGAGGTCGCGACGATCGTCACCGCACGTTCAACGGCGTACACCGGGTCTTTGGCTTCCCCCTTGACCTGCGCATCGGCCTCCGCCAGAACCTGAATGGCCCTGACCAGGGCCTGCGGCGTCCAACCACCAATGTCCCGTTTAGCAGCGTCCACCTGCCACGCCTGCATGCCCAGATCCTTGGCGATCTGTGCCGAACTCCCCCGGGCCGCGTACACCTTGGCGAGCGTACGTACCTTCATGGCCAGGGCGGCCACCAGCGGCACCGGGTCCACCCCGGTGGCCAGGGCATGGCGCAGGGATGACAAGGCCACCGGACCGTTGCCGGCCAACGCGGCATCGGCCACACGAAAGGCCGTGGCTTCAACCCGGCCGCCGTAGTACTTGTCCACCAGGTCCGCCGTGACGGCCCGCGAATCTTCCCCCGAGGGTGTGTCGGAGATCAGCTGGCTGCAGGCCGCGGCCAGCTCGGACAGGTTGGCGCCGACCGCTGCGACCAGGGACCGAACGGCTTGCGCGTCGATCCGCCGGCCCGCCTGGCGGAATTCGGCGGAGACAAAGTCAGCCTTATCCGTATCCTTTTTCAGCGGCTGGCATTCGACCACCGGTGCTCCGCTGGCCTTAATCGCGTCAAGGAGTTTCTTGCCGCGCACTCCTCCT
>DATIMB010000349.1:0-3735 GCA_035475875.1 Micrococcaceae bacterium | reverse complement strand
GCCCACGATGGTGATCAGCGCGGCCGCGCAGGCGGCGGTCATTTCGGTCGCCGAGAAGGGGACGGTGGCCGCTGGCGTCAGCCAGTTTAACGGGGTGGCGGTCTCCGGCCGGGCGCGGGTCGACGTTCTCCATCTTGCGCTGGACAGGCCGTTCAGCTACCAGGTGGTGCAGCAGTCCAGCGGCCTTCCGCTCTTCATGGGCCAGGTGGCGGATCCCCGCTGATCCCTTCCGGAATCCAGTGAGCGGTTGGTGTCGCGATACAGGCCTGTATCGAGCACCAACCGCTCACTGGATGAGGTGATGGCTCACCTCCGACGTCGTTCCTCAGGAGGGGAGCCGGCTAGCCCTGGTTGTAGCCGTTGCCGTTGGCATTGCCGTTGGCAACGCCGACCTTGAGCGGCAGCACCTCTGCCTTGGACGCGCCCCGCCCGGAGCCGTCAAGTGCTCCGGTGGCGTTGTGCAGGTGCAGGAACAGTGCCTTGCTGTCCATGTCCTTGGCCGTGTGGTGCACCGTGAGCGTGGCGCCGGGGGCATCGACGAACAGCGCGGAGGCGCCGGACCCCTCGAACCATACCTTAGGTGTCACCGGGTTGTAGCCGATCCAGGGGGTGGTATCGACAGGCACCAGGGCGCCGGACTTATTGGTGCTGTAGGCCGACGACGTCAGCACCCGGTAGCTGATCGGTGCGGACTTGGTCAGGTCCAGGCCCAGCGCCGCGGCGGAGACCGGCAGCACCACGGTGTTGGTGTCTATGGTGTTGGTGTCCACGTTGCCCTCCACCCCGTTGGCGAACTGCTCGTCCGCGAACGACGCGGAGCCGTCAGCGTTGAGCTTGTACGTGTCCACCAGGACCAGATCCAGGTCCGCCGCCGTGCCCGTCACCATCTGGTAGTCCGGCTTGCCGTCACCGTTGGTGTCGATCTGGACGTCGATCTCGGAAGCACCGAGGATGCTGGCCCAGTTGCCCCACGTGCTGATCCCGAAGCTGATCATCCCGTTCTGGATGTCGCCGCCGGACTTGGCCAGCATCGGTACAGTGCTGGACGCGCCGACGTACTGCAGGTCCATGGAACGGTTGGTCAACGGGGCCACCTTGCTGTCGGGCTTGCGTGGGCTGGAGGCCCCCAGCTCGAACGGTGCCACCAGGGACTGGTATCGCGATGCCCCGGCTCCCTGGTCCACGCCGCGGCCGGACAGGGTGACCGTCGCGTCCGTGGCGTTGGGGTTCTTGAAGCTGACCTGCTTGCCCGCCGTCATGGCGGAGACCGGCTTGGGCGCCGCATAGACCGGGACGCGCAGGGTGGGCTGCCCGGCGGACTGCAGCTGGATACGGCCGGAGGCGTCGGCAATGAACTGCCGTGCCACACCGAGCTGGTCGGCATCCATCGTCGGATCCAGCGTCTTGGCCAGCGCCTTCGGATCGGCGATGGTCATGGTGACGACGACGGTACCGGTCGCCTTGGAGGGGACCGAGACAGTGGGCGTGACCGTGTAGCTCACGCCCGGCATGGCGCTGGCCGGCAGGTAGCTGGCCGCGTAGCTCAAGACCGTGTTGGACTTGTTGACCACGCTGACCTTCTTGCTTACGGTCACCGGAGTGCTGCCGACTTCGACGACGCCGAAGTTCACCGAGGTCAGCGCCGGATCATCCGCGGCGAAGGCCAGTACCGGTGTGTTCAGGGCATCGAGGGCGACGACGCGTCCCGAGCCGACGCGGTTGGGCCCGTAGGCCTTGCCGTTGGAGGCCAGCACGTCGATGTTCGCCGTGTTCATGATGGCGGACTTGACCTCCATCGGGGTGTAGTCCGTGGCCCCGTACAGCAGCGCGGCGATGCCGGCGACGTGCGGGGTGGCCATCGAGGTGCCGCTCATGACGCGGGGCAGGTTGCCGCTGCCGGCCGCGGCGGAGGCAATCAGCGTTCCCGGCGCGGCGACGTCTGGCTTGACGATGCCGTTGGAACCGTGGTCCCCGCGCGAGGAGCTTGAGTTCAGCGTGTCCAGGGCGTTGGAAGGACCGGCGACGGTGCCTGTGTACGCCGGGTCCAGCCGGATCTTCAGCGTTCCTGCCGCCGCCGCGGGGCGCAGCTTGTCCGAGGATGTGCGGTTGAACTGAACACCCGGGATGCCGGTGTTCCCGGCGATTCCGGCCTCGAAGACGTCGCGCGGGGAGTCCAGTACCACGCCTTTGGCACCCGCAGCCTGGGCATAGTTGAAGCGTTTACCGGAGCCGCAGGGGAAGCTGCCGTTCTCTTCCCAAACCAGCCAGACCCACTTGCCGTTGAGGGATCCGGCGGGGAAGGGGTCGCAGCCGAACTTATTGTCGGTTGGAGCCATAACCACGTCCCCGGTCAGGGCTTCCTGGCTGGCTGCTGCGTAGTTGAAGTTCACCGAATACTGTCCCTGTGCCTCGCCGGCCACCTCCGCGGGCGCCAGCACATCAACCTTGTCCAGGGCCACCTGGGAACCGACGCTGTTGGCCACGGTCAGCGCGGAGCGGGCGTTGCCCGGGGAGCCACCGATGTCGTAGACGTCCCCGGCGTTACCGGAGGCCACCACGGAGAGGATGCCCTGCTGCGTCAGGTTGTCCACGATGTCGTTCTCGGGGTCGTCGGTGGGGGAGCCGTCCGAACCCAGGGACATGTTGATGACGTTGGCCCGGTCATCGAAGTTGCCGTCCCCGTTGGGGTCCAGGCTCATGTCCAGGGCCTGCCCGACGACGTCGGAAGAGCCGGAACAGCCGAAAACCCGCAGCGACACGAGCTGGGCCTGGGGAGCGGAGCCGGGGCCGATGCGCATCGCATTGACTTGGTCCGAGGTCAGCGTGCCGTAGTCGCCGGTGAAGGTGCTGCCGTCCGTGTTGACGCCGTAGCCGCCCGCGGTCCCGGCGACGTGCGTGCCGTGGCCCGCTGCGGCACAGTCCAGCGGGTTACCGTCCGGGTGGGGTACCGGCTGATAGGCCGGGCCGGCGGCAGGGTCGGCGTTGTAGTCATCGCCCACCAGGTCATAGCCGCCGATGACCTTCTTCGGGTCCAGCAGCCCGGAGGTGCCGGCGGGGAAAGTGGTGAGGGCCTTGGCCTTGGCGTAGGCATCCGCCGTGCCGGGGCCGCCGAAATCGGCATGGGTGTAGTCCAGGCCGGTGTCGATGACGGCGATGGTGACGCCCTGGCCGGTCTGCTTCTTCTGCACCCAGGAGTCCAGGGCCTTGGTGTCGATGTCGGTGCTCTTGTTGTCAATATGCTTCGTGACAATCGGCGTTAGCTTGACCACGTCCGCCCTGTCAGCCAGGGCACGGATCGCCGTGGCGTCGCCGTGTACGGCCACGCCCGGGATCGTGTTGCTGGTGGTGTACAGCTCGCTGGCCGAGGCCGATTGCGCAACGTCCTTGGCCTTGGCCTCCACGTCGTTGCGGATCTGCCTGACCCTTCCGGGATTGCTGACCGGCTTGGACTTGCCCTGTTTCACCGCCGCCGGCTGGGTGGCGTCGAACGCTCCCTGGCCGCTGAACTGGATGAAGACGGACACGGCGCCGGAGGCGGAGCCGAGGCTTCCGGCAATCTTGTCAGCCGGCTTGATCGGCTGCATCGGGTGTTGTGCCTGGATTCCGACGGCGGCTGCGGACGTCGTGTCGTCGGCGGATGCAACGCTGCAAACGCTGGTTGCCAGTGCAACCCCGGTGACGACGGCGAGCGCCCGCAGACCATTGTGTGGCTTGGGCTTTCTCATGGATCTCCTC
>DATIMB010000348.1:0-6774 GCA_035475875.1 Micrococcaceae bacterium | reverse complement strand
ATTCCTGCCGCCGTCGTCCGGCCGGTGAACGCCGCTGCAACCTGGACGGCGATGGTCCTGCCGACGGGCAGGCGGCGGGTGGTGGAGCCCAGGATCGAGACGGCGGAGGCAAGGATGGCCAGGAAGCCGATGGCCACTGTGGTGCCCAGCCAGCGTCTGTCCCCGCGGGCCAGCAGCACCAGCACCTGGTCGATGTTGGACAGTTCGGGCAGCAGCAAGTAGATCGCCAGGCCGCCGATGAGCAGGAAGATGATGGTGGACGGCCGGACGGGGAGCCGGAACGCCGGCAGCGGGGCCTCGATCTGCTCAGCCAGGCTCTCCCGCAGGTCTGCCAGGTCCGCTGCGCCCGCGGAAAGCTGGCGGCGCAGCTGCCGGTGCAGGACAAGGCGCTGCAGGTAGGGCAGGACGTGTTGGAGTACCTCGGCCGGGACGGCCCGCCGGATGCTCGCAATGGCCCGCTGCTGGCCAACGACGGAGGCCATCGAAACGAGCAGGTCCGCGGCATCCTGGCGGTAGCCACCCACCGGGCCACCCACCCTGCTGAAGGTAAACGTGCAGATGCGCGGCCGGCCGGAGCGATCAACCAGGATATTCTGCGCGCGCAGGTCGTGGTGCGCAATATGGGCGCCGCCCAACGCCAGCACATCGGCCCAGATGGCGTCCAGCAGCGAGTCACTGATGTCCGTTGCCGGCAGGCTGGACAGCAGGCGTCCCTCGATCACCTGGGAGATCAGGAACGGAGGCCCATGCTCGATTTCGCCGGCCAGGACCACCGGCAGGGTGCCTACACCGGCCCGCTGGGCCAGCAGCGTTGCATAGGCCTCGTGTTCAACCTCGTGCCGCGGCGTGGACAGGCCGGCCTCATGCTCAATCTCCACCGATGCCAGGGCGTTGCGCAGCCTATGCAGGGGACCGGCGCGGCGGCGCAGACTGCGGACGATCGTCATCCGCAACGCCGTCCCGTCCGATGCGGTCAGGTCATACTCGAGCGGCCGCAAAAGACCCCGATGCACCGGAACAATGCGCGCACCCTGGAGACCGGCCTGCTCCACCGCCCGTTGGACCGCCGATTCCGAGGTCCGCCGTCCCGGTGCGCCCATCACAATGTGGAACAGCTTGCCCATGCCCCAGCCCAGCGCCGCACCGGCGAAGACCCCGACCGGAAGATTCTGTCCCAAAAAGACGCTGCCGGCTGCGACCAGGACCACCAGGATCCAGCTGGTGTTCCGCGCTGGCCGGCTCAGGTAGGGCACGGCGACCGAGGCGAGCGCGGCAATCACCGCGGTCCGGGCGTCGGGGAATGCAAAGCCTGTGCTGCCGGGCACGCGGATCAGCCCGGACTGGCTCCCGGGCGGCACCAGGCGCGGCGCGAGGGTCCAGCTGACGACGACGGCCAGCAGCCAGGCCGCCACGGCTGACATCGCCAGGGACATACCCAGCCGGATCCGCCCGATGTAGAGCGCGAGGCCGACGGCAGCGGCGATTCCCGGCCACCAGCCCAACCACGTCAGGCCCTCCCAGACCGGCGCGGACCAAGCCGGCAGCCGCTGCAGTTGGGAGGTGATAGACGTTTCCACCGGGTTGGTTCCAGGGGCGGCGGCTATCAGCCGGCAACCGAGCACCACGGCCGCCGCGACAGCCATCCTGATCAGGTCGGAGGGGTGCCGGCCAATCGAGAGTTTGAGCCGGGCGTACCGGCTCCTGCGTTTGGGTGGGCCGGAATCCTGCCCGGGGTCCGGGCCAGCGTCCTGGCCCGTCCGGTTCGCCGCCATGCTTTGGATACTGCCCCGTCTTGGCGGGGACGTCAACGGGACCGCGTACGCCGGCAGGCCTCCCAAGCCGGGCCGCCCAATACCCCGCCCAATGCCCCGCCCAATACGTGGCGGGTAACCAGGGTGCAGGGCGGCCCACCGGTTTTGGCGTTGGGCCCACGGGGTATTATCACAGCATGGCGGAGCCGAATGGATATTCCGATCCGAGCCGCACCGGAACCGGAGACGGTCCGGCGCGGCGGGTGCTGACCATTTCCGCCACCATGGGCGGCGGCCATGACGCGACGGCCGCCGGTCTGGAGGAAGCGGTCCGCGGACTGTGGACCGGCAGCGAGATCCGGCGCCTGGATACTCTGGACGACCTGCTGGGGCCCCGGATAGGGGCCCTGTTCCGGCGCATCTATGTCACCAACGTGGAGAAGACCCCATGGCTGTATGAGTTCTTCTATTCCGCTCTGTGGAGGCACCGCTGGTTTGCGCGGGCTTCCAAACAGTTCACCGGAGCCTGGTGCGCCTTCCGCCTGGCGTCCCACATTGACAGATTTGATCCGGACCTGATTCTGTCCACCTATCCGCTTGCCACCTCCGGCCTGGCCTGGCTGCGCCGTCACCGCGGGCTGAGCGTGCCCTGTGCCGCCTGGATCTCGGACTTCGCCCCGCATCCGTTCTGGGTCTACCGCGACGTCGACACCAACTTTGTCATGCATGAGGTGGCCGAGCCGCATGCAAGGGCGGCGGATCCCGGGTCCAATGTCCAGGTCTGCGCCCCGCCGGTGCTCACATCCTTCAGCCCCGGCGACAGGTTTGCCTCCCGGCCCGCACTGGCCCTGCGCCCCGACGCCTTCGTCGTGCTGGTCACCGCCGGAGCTTATGCCTTCGGTGACATAGTGGCCACCGTGCGCGCCCTGCTGGAGGCAGCCCCGGAAGTGCAGGTGGTGGCCGCCTGCGGACGGAATGGGACCAGCCGCAGGAGCCTGGAAGGCCTTGGGATCCCCACGGACCGGCTGCTGGTCCTGGGCTGGACCGACGGCATGGCAGATTACGTCCGTGCGGCGGATCTGGTCCTGACGAACGCCGGCGGCGCCTCCGCCCTGGAGGCCCTCGCATCTGCCCGGCCCATCCTGATGTGCCGGCCGATCGCCGCCCACGGTGCGGCCAACGCCCAGCTGATGGTGGTCAGCGGCCTGGCCGACATCTGTGCCGATGAGGAGCGGCTGGTCGACTACATCCGCACCGGCGTGGCCGACCGCGAGGCGTTCGAAGACCTGGAACGCAATGCCGGCCGCCACGGCCAGGGCAACGATCTGCGCGCCGCCCTGACCGGTCTGGCCGCACCCCGGTCCAAGCCGCCGAGGGTGCGACGACCCTGGCCGCTGCGGCCGGCCGATGCCTTCTTCTCCCACGTGGAAAGCGGTACGCAGCGAACCGGGACCACGGCGCCATCGCCCACCCTGCGGCAGGAGATCGGCGCAGTCCTGGAACTGGACCCGGTCGCCCCCGGCCATGCCCTGGACATCGAGACGCTGCGCGCCAGGCTGGCCGAACGCGCATCCGCGCTGGCGCCGCTGCGCCGCCGCCTGATCCGTGGTCCGCGCCCCGGCTGGCTGCTGGAGGAGGGCCTGGAAATCGATCGGCATGTGTCCGAATGGGTGCTGGACCCGGACGCCGCCCAGTCGGACGTGGATGCGGCGGTGGACCGCTTCTGGTCGGTTCCACTGCCGGAGGACCGGCCCGGCTGGCAGATGCTGCTGGTCCGCGGCCGGGCGGGCGGGCGGGCGGTGCTCGCGGTGAAAATGCACCATGCCCTGGGCGACGGCGTCTCCGCGCTGGGCCTGCTGGACCGGCTGCTGACCCCCGGCCCCGCCGATCCGCTGCGCGAGCGCGGCAGCACGGGACTGCCCACCCGACGCACCGCAGGACCGGCGCCGGGACAAGCGGCACGGCCTGGGCCCTGGCTTATGCCCCTGGGCCGGACCGCGCGCGGACTGTGGAGCCTGGCCAGCAGGGGCACCGCACCGCAGCACCCGCTGAACCGCCCGGACCTTGCCGGACCGGAACGGTGTTTCGTGCCGGTGGCGCTCCCTGCGGACCGGCTGCGGACAGCCGCCCGTTCGCTGCACGCCCAACCGCACGAGCTTGCGCTGGCCATCATTGCAGACGCCCTGGGCACCTTGCTGGCAGACGCCGGACTCCTTTCCAACGGCACCGCCCTGCGGGTGATGGTCCCGGTAGCCATGCGTGCACCGCGCCTGGACCGGATCTTTGGCAACTGGACCGGGACGCTCGCCCTGGACCTGCCGGTGGGGGCCATGGACCCGGCGGAGCGGGTGGCCGCGGTCAGGAGCGAACTGCGCGGCCACATGGAACGGGGAGAACCGGAAGCCGCGCAACTGGTAATGCAGGTGGCCGGGGTGCTGCCCGCGGCGCTGCACGCCCGGTTTGCACGGCTGGTCTACAACCGCAGGTTCTTCAATTCCATCGTCACCTACATGCCCGGGGCCCGGGGGCCCCGCTGGTGCGCCGGTGCCCGGGTCACTGCGATGTACCCGGTGCTGCCGCTGGCCCAGGGCGTTCCGGTCACGGTGGGCGCGGTGCTGGCCGGGGACACCGTCGGCGTCGGCGTATTCTCCGACCCCGCCCTGGGGCTGGACCGGTCCCGGGTCGCGGCAGCGCTGGAGGAAGCGCTCCATACGGCCCTGGGCGGCACCTCGGCCCGGGACGGCAGCTCGGTCCGGGACGGAACCACGTCACTGAACGGCACCGGCACCACGGGCACGGTCCAACCGGCGGCAGGTTAAGGTGGAAGTCACCCAGGTCTGGGCCGTCCTCCCGGCCATCGGCGCGGCCGCTTCCTTCGGCGCGGCCGGCCTGCTGCAGCACCGGGCCAGCCGCCAAGCGCCGCCCAGCGGTCCGCTGCGGCCGCAACTGCTCTTCGACCTGATCCGGATCCCTGCCTTCCGCTGGGGGGTCGTGCTCGGCGCACTGGGTTTCGCGCTGCAGGTGACAGCACTGTCCTTCGGTCCGCTGGGCCTCGTCCAGCCCATCCTGGCCATGGGCGTGCTGTTCTACCTGGGGATTGCGGCCGCAATGATGCGGCAGGCGCCGGATTGGCGGCTGGTGGGTGCGGCACTGCTGACAACGCTGGGAATCAGCGGCTTCCTGGTTGCGGCGCGGCCGGCCGACGGCACCGGCCATATCACCGGCACCGTCTGGCCGCTCGCAGTCGCCTTCGCCGCCGTCGTCGTCCTGTGCCTGATCTTGTCCACCCGGGTGGCCTCCCGGTTCCGTGCCCTGCCGCTCTCCATCGCCGCAGCCGTTTGCTACGGGGTCACCGCCAGCCTGGTGCGCAGCCTCGTCTCCGCGGTGGATTTGGCCACCCTGCTGGGCCAATGGCAGCTCTATGCGGTGATCGTGCTGGGGCCGGCCGGATTCCTGCTGAACCAGAACGCGTTCCAGGAGGGTCGTGTCGGTTCGGTAGCGGTGGCCATCATCACGGTCGGCGACCCCGTGGTCTCCATCATTGCCGGAGCCATCTGGCTGGGCGAATCCTTGACCGCCGGTCCGGGAGCGGTGGCCGCCCAGGTGATCTCGCTGGTCGTGATGACCGGCGGAATCACCCTGCTGGCGCACCGGGCGCAGGCCGTCGGGGAACGCATCCGCGGTGGCCAGGGCGAACAATCGGACACGCCGGAGGTGCAGTAGGGGATGGAGCCGGCACGATGCGCCTGAGCGGGGCCGGCGCGCTGGTCACCGGAGCCTCGTCCGGTATCGGCAGGGCCATCGCCGTTGCCCTTGCGGACGCGGGCTGCCGGGTGCTGCTTACGGGGCGCGACGAGCCCCGGTTGGCGCAGGTTGCCGCGCAAACGGGTGGCAAAACTCTGGCTGGCGACCTCTGTGAACCGGCGGATCTGTCCCGCATCATCGAGGCTGCAATGTCCTTTCCCGTGCCGGATCTGGTGGTCCATTGCGCCGGAATCGGTCGCCTTGCCAGGATCGCGGAGCCCGGCGGACCATCCGGCGACGACGGCGCCGACGCCGGCGGGCCAGACGACGGCGGGATCGGCGAGGGCGGGACCGGCAACGGGCCAGACGACGGCCGGCGGAGCCGGGGCGGCGGGACCGTCGGGACATCCGGCGGCGGGGACGACGACGGTGCCCGCCGGTTGCTGGAGACCAACTACCTGGCGCCCGTCCGGCTGACCAGGGCCCTGCTGCCGGCGATGCTGCGCCGGGGTTCCGGCCGCCTTGTCTTCGTCGGCTCGATTGCCGGTGTGCTGGGCGTAGCGGGGGAGTCCGAGTATGCGGCCTCGAAGGCGGCGCTGGGCACGTTCGCCGCCAGCCTGGGCGCCGAACTGTCCGGCACCGGCGTGGGCGTGACCACCCTGCTGCCAGGGGTGGTGGAGACCGACTTCTTCGATCGTAGGGGCACCGGCTATCAGCGGCGCTTTCCGCGGCCGTTGCCGGCGGAGCGGGTGGCAGGCGCAGTGCTGCGCGCGGTGGAACGCGACCGCGCGCAGGTTGTGGTCCCGGGCTGGCTCCGGGTGCCAATCGCACTGCAGGCCTGCGCCCCGGAGGCCTACGCGCGCCTCGCGGCGCGCTGGGGATGACCCGGGCGGCTGGGGATGATCCCAATGCAGTTGCCGGCCCAGCCAGGGCGTTCATCCAGGCGGGTTGGAAGCGGTCTGCTCACTGAGAGAGCCGTCCCGCTGAGCAGGAAATGGTTCTGCTCAGCGTCCCGGGCCGGTCAGTGAGCAGTACCGTTCCAGCAAGCAGGTTCAGCCCCGGTGGTGCCTCGGGCTGCACAGGCGCAGGGACGGGTTACGCGAAGCCTCCTCCGACTAAAAACTTCGTAACTGCGGCGGCCTTACCCGCGGACCGCCCGGATGGACTCGCGCAGGGAGCCCATGGTGGCCATCACCGCGGTGGGTTCATAGCCGCAGTGTGCCATGCAGTTGGCGCAGCGCGGGTCGCGGCCCCGGCCGTACTTGTCCCACTCGGTCTC
>DATIMB010000347.1:0-4645 GCA_035475875.1 Micrococcaceae bacterium | reverse complement strand
GAGATGCAGCGGTCCTACCTGGACTACGCGATGGCCGTGATCGTGGGCCGGGCGCTGCCGGATGTGCGCGACGGCCTGAAGCCCGTGCACCGCCGCGTGCTGTATGCGATGTTCGACGGCGGCTACCGGCCGGAGCGCTCGTTCAACAAGTGTGCCCGCGTGGTGGGCGAGGTCATGGGCCAGTACCACCCGCACGGCGACATGGCCATCTACGATGCGCTGGTGCGCCTGATCCAGGACTGGACCATGCGTTACCCGCTGGCGCTGGGCCAAGGCAACTTCGGCTCCCCCGGCAACGACGGCGCGGCAGCCCCCCGGTACACGGAAACCAAGATGGCCCCGCTGGCGATGGAAATGGTCCGGGACATCGACGAGGAAACCGTTGATTTCCAGGACAACTATGACGGCAAGAACCAGGAACCGACCATCCTGCCGTCCCGCTTCCCCAACCTGCTGGTCAACGGCTCCTCCGGCATCGCCGTCGGCATGGCCACCAACATTCCGCCGCACAACCTGCGCGAAGTGGCCGACGGGGTGCAGTGGTACCTGGCCAACCCCGGAGCCAGCCGGGAGGAACTGCTCGAGGCGCTGATCCAGCGGATTAAGGGCCCGGACTTTCCCACCGGAGCCCAGATCCTGGGCCACAAGGGTATCGAGGACGCCTACCGCACCGGCCGGGGCTCCATCACCATGCGCGCGGTGGTCAACGTGGAGGAGATCCAGGGACGCACCTGCCTGGTGGTTACGGAACTTCCCTACCAGGCCAATCCGGACAACCTGGCGATCAAAATCGCCGAACTGGTCAAGGACGGCAGGATTGCTGGCATTGCGGACCTGCGCGACGAAACGTCCGGACGCACCGGGCAGCGCCTCGTCATCGTGCTCAAGCGCGACGCCGTCGCCAAGGTGGTGCTGAATAACCTCTACAAGCACACCCAGCTGCAGGACAACTTCGGCGCCAACATGCTGGCCATCGTCGACGGAGTGCCCCGCACGCTCAGCCTCGACGCCTTCATCCGGCACTGGGTCACCCACCAGTTGGACGTCATCGTCCGGCGCACCCGTTACCGGCTGCGCAAGGCGGAGGAGGAAGCCCACATCCTGCGCGGTCTGCTCAAGGCGCTGGACATGCTGGACGAGGTCATTGCGCTTATCCGTGCTTCTTCCACCACCGAAGAGGCCCGCGAGGGTCTGATGGGGCTGCTGGAGATCGACGAGCTGCAGGCCCGTGCCATCCTGGACATGCAGCTGCGCAGGCTGGCCGCACTGGAGCGGCAGAAGATCCAGGACCGGCACGCCGAACTGGAAGTGGCCATCACCGAGTTCAACCGGATCCTGGCCTCGGAGGAGGTCCAGCGCGGCATCGTCAGCACCGAGCTGCAGGAAATCACGGACAAATACGGGGACGAGCGGCGCACCCAGATCATGCTCGGCTACGACCCGAATATGAGCATGGAAGACCTGATTCCGGAAGAGGAAGTGGTCGTCACCATCACCCGCGGCGGCTACGTCAAGCGCACCCGCAGCGACAACTACCGCCAGCAGCACCGTGGCGGCAAGGGCATCAAGGGTGCCCAGCTGCGCGGGGACGACGTCGTCGAGCACTTCTTTGTCACCACCACGCACCACTGGCTGCTCTTCTTCACCAACCTGGGCCGCGTGTACCGGGCGAAGGCCTACGAACTGGTGGAGGCTGGCCGCGACGCGAAGGGCCAGCACGTGGCCAACCTGCTGGCCTTCCAGCCGGACGAGCGGATTGCCCAGGTGCAGGACCTGCGCGATTACCAGCAGGAACCCTACCTGGTGCTGGCCACCAAGAACGGGCTGGTGAAGAAGACCCGGCTGGAGGACTACGACACCAACCGCTCCGCCGGGGTCATCGCGATCAACCTGCGCGACGGTGACGAGCTGGTCTCCGCACAACTGGTCTCCGAAACGGACGACCTGCTGCTGGTTTCACGCAAGGGACAGTCCATCCGCTTCACGGCTACCGACGAGGCGCTGCGGCCAATGGGCCGGGCCACCTCAGGCGTGACCGGAATGAAGTTCCGCGGCACCGACGAGCTGCTGGCTGCCAGTGTGGTGACAGATAACTCGTTTGTCTTCATCGTCACCGAAGGCGGTTATGCAAAACGCACCGCCGTGGAGGAGTACCGGCTGCAGGGACGCGGCGGTCTCGGCATCAAGGTGGCCAAGCTGGTTGAGGACCGTGGAGACCTGGTCGGGGCCCTGATTGTCCAAGAGGATGACGAAGTGCTGGTGGTCATGAGCGGAGGCAAGGTGGTGCGTTCCGCCGTCTCTGAGGTGCCTGCCAAGGGCCGCGACACCATGGGCGTCATTTTCGCCAAGCCGGATAAGAACGACCGGATCATCGAGGTGGCCCGCAACACCGAGCGCGGCCTGGACAATGATGACGAGGCGGACGACGGCGAGAGCGGCCCGAGCGGTGATCCCGCCGATGCAGGTGCCGAGGATGCACAGGGCAGCGGCGCCGGGACTACGGCCGGCAGCAGCACCGCCGCCGATGACCCTGAAGCCACCGAAAGCGACGATCAGGGGACCAATGAAGTACCGTTGAGTGAGGATAACGCTACTAGTGGAGGTAACGATTGAGCACGAGTAACTCAAACCCCAGGCCTTCGTCCGGCCCGAGGGTGAGTGCACCGGCACGCCCTCCACAGCGGCCCGGAACATCGCCGAACCTGGCCCAGCGCCCGGCCAGCAGCCGGCCGGCGCTGGTTAAACCCGCGCCGAAGGCCAAGGCCCGCCGGGCACGGCTGCTGGTCAGCAAGATCGATCCGTGGTCGGTGCTCAAGATGGCGTTCCTGCTCTCCGTGGCCCTCGGCATCATCACCGTCGTTGCGGCAATCGTGCTGTGGACGGTGCTGGACCTGACCGGGGTCTTCGACAAGGTCAACTCCCTGATGACGGACATCCAAGGCTCAGAAGGCGGCGGATTCGACCTGAAGAAATACGCTTCCCTGGGCCAGGTGGCGTCCTTCGCCACCATCATCGCCGTGGTCAACGTCGTCCTGCTCACGGCCCTGTCCATGCTCTCGGCGGTGCTCTACAACATTTCGGCCACCCTGGTGGGCGGAATAGGCGTAACCCTTACCGACGATTGATCCCCTTGGCGCGGCCGGTGCACAGGCGCCGGCCGCGTCGATTTGGGACTGTGGGTCAGGTGCTGTAAAGTTTTATTTCGGCCCGCTGAGGGCCGGAGGGCGTATAGCTCAGGCGGTTAGAGCGCTTCGCTGATAACGAAGAGGTCCCAGGTTCAAGTCCTGGTACGCCCACGGAACCTACTCCTAAGGAGGGTACTGGTGAAGAAGTTGCTGGTAGCGGCGGCTGCGGTAGCCGGTCTCCTGGCCTACAAGAGGTGGCAGGATTCCAACATCCAGAAACGTACCTGGAGCAAGGCCACGGACTCCGTCAAGTAGGATTCCGGCAAACGGCCCAGCGTATACTGGAAACAATCCGGGGGCATGGCGCAATTGGTAGCGCACCTGCTTTGCAAGCAGGGGGTTCGGGGTTCGAGTCCCCGTGCCTCCACCGGAAAAGGTCCCGGCCAGCTGACGCTGGCCGGGACCTTCTTTTCGTTTTTTAACCTCTCCGACCGGGCCCCCGACCCCCGGGCGCCAACTGCCCCGACCGCGCCCCGGCCCCGTGCGCGAAACTACCCCGCAGTAAGTGCACCGAAAGCCGCCGAAACGTGCACTTACTGCGGGGCAGTTGCGGGTGGGGACATAGAGTTGCTTGGGTGAACTTCCTCCTCGCAAGCCTGGGCGTGATCGGCGTGGCGGCTTCCGGGCCGATCATGGCGGCAACCGCGGCCCCGGCCCTGGCCATCGCCTTTTGGCGCAACGCACTGGGAGCACTCATCATGGGCGGTCCCTCGGCTGCCCGGCAGCGCCGGCAGTTCGGCCGGCTGACCGCCACGGACCTGAAATGGGTTGGCGTGGCCGCCGTCGCGCTGGCCCTGCACTTTGCCTGCTTCATCACCGCCCTGCAACTGACCAGCGTCGCCGCAGCGACGGCCATGGTCTGCCTGCAGTCCGCCTGGATCGCGCTCTTCCAACTCTTCCGCGGCATCCGGCTGGCCCCGGCCATGCTGATGGGCCTGGCCGTGGCCTTTATTGGGGTTGTGGTGATCTCCGGTTTTGACCTCACCCTTTCCGCGCGAGCGGTCGTTGGGGACGGCCTGGCCGTGGCCGGAGGAGCGCTGGCGGGCCTGTACACCCTGGCGGGCAGCCAGGCCCGCCGCACCCTGTCCACCGGGGTGTACACCTCACTGTGCTACGGCACCTGTGCCGCGGTCCTGCTGCTGCTCTGCCTGGTCTTCCGCCAACCGCTGGTAGGTTTCTCCCTGCCGGCATGGGCCGGTATCCTGGCCGTGACCCTGGTGGCCCAGATCATGGGCCACACCGTCTTCAATTTCCTGCTGGCCACGATCAGTCCGCTGGTGGTGTCGATGATCATCCTGCTGGAAATCCCTGGTGCGGCACTCCTGGCCGCCATCTTCCTGGGACAGGAACCTCCCGGCGGAACCTATCTGGGACTGGGGCTGATCCTGGCCGGGCTCGCCGTCGTCGTCCTGGGCCAGGGGCGCACGGGCATCAAGGTGCCGCAACTGCCCGACTGAGCC
>DATIMB010000346.1:0-2000 GCA_035475875.1 Micrococcaceae bacterium | reverse complement strand
CACATGACCGAATCCGCCGCGGAGCAGGCGCTGCCGAACGGATTCCAGATCTACGGCGTCCCCAATGCCGGCCTGCAGCTGGGCATCCTGGTGCTCGGGTCGCTGGCGGTGCTGTTTATCTCCTCCGAATTCGCCACCGGCATGATCCGCTCCACCATGACAGCGGTCCCTCGCCGGCTGCCGGCCTTCGCCGCGAAGGCGATCGTGCTCGTCGTCGTCTCCTATGTGCTGACCGTCGTCGCCGCCTTCATCACCTTCCTGGTCTCCATCCCGATTCTGAACGCCTACGGGGTGAGCATGAGCTTCCAGCGCGACGGCGTGCTGCCGGGGATCTTCCTGGGCGGGCTGTACGTGGCCGGCGTGGCGCTGATCGGGCTCTCGCTGGGGACCCTGCTGCGCAACTCGGCGGGCGGGATCATCGTGCTGGTGGCTCTGTTCTTCGTGCTGCCGTTCGCCACCCAGCTGCTGGGTCTGGTTCCGGGCGACTTCTGGCAGCACGTGAATGAGTACGTGCCCAGCGTTTCCGGCGGTCGGATGCTGGAGATCGGGCATCGGGACGGCTTCATCGATCCGTGGGCCGGCGGCCTGATCTTCCTGGCCTGGATCCTGGTCTTCCTGGTCCCGGCCGTGGTCACGCTGCGCAAGCGCGATGTCTAGTCCCGGCCCCGGGCAAAGGATCTAAGCTCACAGCTATGGGCATTCCAGACCCGGCAGGAGCGGCGGCGGAACGAACGGCCGCCGCCGCTGCTGCCGAAACAACGCCGGCCCTCATTTCCCCCGCGGAAGTGACGGCCAAACGCCGCGGCCCGCTCCGGCGCTACTTCTACGAACACCCGCTGGCCATGGACCTGGTCATCGTGGCCGCTTACCTGCTCGGTTCGCTCGGCACCGTCATCGAAGCGCTGCTGCAGGGCCATCCGCTGCGTCTGGTGCTGACGATTGTCTCCGCGGGCCTGCTGATGTTCCGCCGGTACCGGCCGGTGGCCATGCTGGCGGCCCTCACCCTGATCGAAACGGCGCTGCTGGTCCTGGAACCCTTGGGCAGCAACGCGAGCATGAGCCTGTGGTTTGGCCTGTACGCCGTCGCGGTGAGCCAGCGTCGGATCCTCAGCTTCACGGCCACGGCTGCGGTCAGCCTGCCACTGGTTGTGGTGCTGCTCTTTTTCTTCCCGGTGCCGCGGGAACTGGTGGCCCACGGAGGCGTGGAGGCGGCGCTGGCGGGCGTGGTGACAGCCGTCGTCGTCGTGCTGGCCAACGTCATCGCCACCGGTGTGGGCATCAGCGTCCGCCGCGACCGGCAGCACGAGGTGGAGCTGCGCGCCTGGGCCGAACGCAACGCCCAGTTGGCCTCCGTTTCCGAACGGAACCGGATTGCGCGCGAAATGCACGACGTGGTGGCCCATTCGCTGACCGTGATGGTCGCGCTCTCCGACGGGGCCGCCGTGGTGGTCAAACGTGATCCGGAGCGGGCCCTGGGCGTGCTCGGCGAGCTCTCGCAGACCGGACGCACGGCGCTGGCGGACATGCGCCGGGTGCTGGGGGTGCTGCGGCAGGACCGGTCCCCGGAGCCGCTGGCGCAGGGGTCCCTGGCCCGGACGCCGCTGCCGGCGCAGTCCGGTTTGGAGGCCCTGCTCGAGGGATTCCGCACCGCCGGGCTGCCTCTCTCCGTGACCACCAGCGGGCCGGCGCTGCCGGCGGACCCCGCGTTTGCCCTCACCGTCTACCGGATCATCCAGGAGTCGCTGACCAATGTGCTGCGCTACGGACACGGTGTCTCAAGGGTGCAGGTGCAGCTGGTGCACCAGGATCCCCTGATCCGGCTGCGCATTTCCGATGACGGCCACGGCGCGATGGACGCCGCTGCCTCGGTGGGCAGCGGCCAGGGGCTGGTGGGGATGAGCGAGCGGGCCGGCATCTACAACGGGACGGTGACGGCGGGTCCGGGCGCCGCCGGCGGCTGGCTGGTGGAGGCGGTGCTCACCTGTCCGGAGCAGGCGGCA
>DATIMB010000345.1:0-4636 GCA_035475875.1 Micrococcaceae bacterium | reverse complement strand
GTGGTCCGGTCGATGTACCTGTCCCCCAGCGTGCCGCTGAGTCCGGCGATGGGCAGGCCCAGCACGCCCTGGCGGATGTCCTGGCTGGGGTTGGTGAGCATGACCTTGACCACCTGGGTCAGCTGTTCGGCGCTGACCCGGTCATTGACGGCCAGGCCGCAGCTGTCCCCCATCACCAGTCCCTCGGTGTCCACGCCGAGGGCGCCGATGGTTTCCTTCACCGCCGCGGTGGCACCGCTGAAGGACCCGTCCTTCTTCATCGCCAGCGCGGTCAGCCGGCCCATGGTCTCCGCCACGTAATTGTCTGAGGCCTGGAGCATGTATTCCACCTGCTCTGCCACCGTGGCGGAGTCGACGGCGGCAAGGGTCCTGGCCCCGGTGCTGGCCTTGGCACGCTGCACCGAAGTGTCCACCTGGATGCCTTCCGCGGCCAGCTGCGCGGCGAATGCAGCCGCCACGGCCATCGGCGAGTCCTGCGGCCGGGGACCGACCGAATCGTCCGGATCCAGGCGGGCGCCGTACAGGGCCATCGGGAAGACCGGGGCGATCTCCCCGGCGTCCACGTCGGCCTGCAGCCAGTTCGGATCCAGTGCCGGACCGGTGAAGAGTGTGTCGTCCACCGAAATCTTCACCGGCCCGCTCACCCCTGCCGCCTTGAGGGCGGCTGCCGTCTGTGCGGCCAGGGTGGTCATGCCGGCGTGCCCCACGGTCTTGCCTGGCTGGCTGGTGTCCTTGCCCAGCAGCACATCGCCGCCGCCCTGCAGCACAATGCTGTTCGCGTCCGCGCCGGCAAGGACCCTGGTGTGCAAGCGTGTTTGCGCCCCCAGGTTCTTCAGGGCGGCGACGGCGGTGAGCAGCTTGAGGTTGGAGGCGGGGATCCGGGGAGCGGAGGCGTTGCGGCTGTAGAGTACCTGCCCGCTGGCCGCGTCCTGGACCAGTGCGGTGAAATTGCCGCCACCGTGCGCCACCAGGGTCGACTCGAGCTGGCCGGAGAGGACCGCCGGATCCGGAATCGGCGCGTTCGCCGAGAGGGAGCCGATGCCGTTGAGGGTGCTCAGTGACGTGGGCAGCTGCTGGGAGGCCGGAAGCGAGGCGCTGGCGGACTGGTTCGTGCCGGCGGGACTGAAAACGGGCGCCAAGTTGATTCCAACTGGCACCGCGAGCGCGGCCAGGACCAAGGTCAGCAGCACCGTCGTCAGGATTTTTGACGTACGGCTCATGCGGGAGTGGTCCTTCTGGTGCTGGGAGGGCGGCCGGCAAAGTTTCGGCTCGGCAGTTGCGCCTATATCCTCATATTAGCCCGGGCCCGGTCCTGCCGGCCGACCTACACCTGAGGAGCATCAGATGAAGCACGACGTCACCATCGAAATCCCGCGCGGATCCCGTGTCAAATATGAGGTTGACCACGAAACCGGCCGCATCCGGCTGGACCGCGTGCTCTTCACCTCCATGCAGTACCCCACGCATTACGGCTACTTCGATGACACTCTGGGTGAGGACGGCGACCCGCTGGACGCCCTGGTGCTGCTGCAGGATTTCGACCTGCACCCGGGCGTGGTGGTGGAGGCCCGCCCGATCGGGGTGTTCAACATGACCGATGAGAGCGGTGGCGACGCCAAGATCCTCTGCGTCGTTGACGACAAGCGCTTTGAGCACGTCCAGGAGGTTTCCGACGTCGATGACTTCCTGATCAAGGAAATCGAGCACTTCTTCACACGGTACAAGGACCTGGAGCCCGGTAAGTGGGTCAAGGCCGAGGGCTGGGGCGACCGGGCGGCCGCCGAGGCCGAGCTGGAGGCATCCGTCAAGCGCTTCAGCGCCGAGGGGCACTAGGCCACAGCCGAACCGCGCTCCCTCCCGGGGCTGGCCACAGCGTCAGAGCAGGCTGCGCAGGATGTCCACCACGCCGTCGTCGTACACAGAGGCCGTCACCTCATCCGCCGCGGCCCGGACCTCCTGGGCGGCCTGCCCCATGGCCACCCCGCGGGCGGCCCAGGCGAGCATTTCGATGTCGTTGCTGCCGTCACCGACCGCAACCGTCCGCGAGCGATCCCACCCGAGGAGCATGCGCAGCTTCTCCAGAGCTGAGGCCTTGGTGACGCCGGCGGCGGCGATGTCCAGCCACGCCGTCCAGCCCACCGAATAGGTCACCCCCTGCAGCCCGCAGCTGGCAATGGCCGCGGCGAAGTCCTCGGTGCTGCTGTCCGAGCTGTTGACCACCACACGCACCGCCTCGGTGTCGAGCAGGTGGTGGAAATCCACGCCCCGGGCTTCGATGCCAAAGCTGCGGTCCTGGAAACGCTCCGTGGACAGGAAGTTCCCCTGCGCGTCCTCGAGCGCATAGCGGGCGCCGGGCAACCGGTCGCGCAGCGCGGTCAGCGCCGGACGGGGATTGAAGGTTTCGCGGCGGATGACCTCGTAACCCCATTCCAGGCACGGGTCCAGCCGCAGGATCACCCCGCCGTTGGAACAGACGCCGTAGCCGCGTTCCAGGCCTATCTGCTCGATGACCGGCAGCAGCGCCCGCAGCGAGCGGCCGGTGGCGATGATGACCTGGTGGCCGTCGGAGACGACGTCGTGGGCCGCCTCGCGGACCGCTTCGGTCATGTGCCCGTCGTGGTCAACCAGGGTGCCGTCCACGTCCAGGGCGATCAGGTGCTTGGTTCCGTTATTACTCTGGTCGTCGGTGCCAGAGACTGGGGATTCAGTCAAGGTTGTCATCTACATAGTGAAACAGATGCTTATGACAACTGACTAGGAATCCGGTCAAAGTGATGGTGAACTTTTGGCAACGTCCACCGGTCCCAGCGCCTGTCACGGCACCTTTCACAGCACCGGGAAGACCTCCAGGCCGCCCAGGTACGGCCGCAACGCGGCCGGAACGTTGACGGAACCGTCCGGATTCTGGTGGTGTTCCAGGATCGCCACGATCCAACGCGTCGTGGCCAGGGTGCCGTTCAGCGTGGCCACCGCACGGGTCGGACCCTTCCCGCCGCCCTTGCCGCCGTCGTCGGAAGCCACCCGCTCACGGATGTTCAGCCGGCGGGCCTGGAAGGTGGTGCAGTTGGAGGTGGAGGTCAGTTCGCGGTAAGCCCCCTGGGTGGGAACCCATGCCTCACAGTCGAATTTGCGGGCCGCAGAGGTGCCCAGGTCCCCGGCCGCGGTGTCGATCACGCGGTACGGCAGTTCCACCTTGGCCAGCATCTCCTCTTCCCAGGCCAGCAGCCGCTGGTGTTCCGCGGCGGCCTCCTCGACGGTGGTGTAGGTGAACATCTCCACCTTGTTGAACTGGTGGACCCGGATGATGCCGCGGGTGTCCTTGCCGTGCGAGCCGGCCTCGCGGCGGTAGCAGGAGGACCAGCCGGCGTAGCGCAGCGGTCCGTTCGAGAGGTCCAGGATCTCATCCCCGTGGTAGCCGGCCAGTGCCACCTCGGAGGTGCCCACCAGATACAGGTCGTCCTCGGCCAGCCGGTAGATTTCCGCGTCGTGTTTGACATCGAAGCCGGTCCCGGCCATGGTCTCGGGCCGGACCAAGGTGGGCGTGATCATCGGGGTGAAGCCGGCCGCGATGGCCTGGTCCATGGCCAGCTGCAGCAGGGCTATCTCCAGCCGCGCGCCGACGCCGCGCAGGAAGTAGAACCGCGCCCCGGAAACCTTTGCGCCACGCTCCATGTCGATGGCGCCGATCAGTTCGCCGATCTCCAGGTGGTCCTTCGGTTCAAACCCTTCGG
The DNA here is from genome assembly GCA_035475875.1 of Micrococcaceae bacterium. Classification (GTDB taxonomy): domain Bacteria; phylum Actinomycetota; class Actinomycetes; order Actinomycetales; family Micrococcaceae; genus Arthrobacter_M. The sequence continues at coordinate 905 of DATIMB010000345.1, read as the reverse complement.
CGGCAAAATCACGCGGCGTGCCCACGGTCTTGAGCACAATGAAGTCGTCTTCGCCGCCCTCCGGGACACCCTCGCTGACCAAATTCGGCAGGCCCCGGACCAGTGCGTCCTGCGCGGCCAAAGCGGCGTCCGCCTCGGCGGAGGCGGCCTTGACCCGTCCCGCCAGTTCCTTCACCTCGGCCAGCAGCGCCTGTTTCTCCTCGCCCTTGGCCTGGGCCACTTTCTTCCCGAACGAGTTCTGCTCAGCCCGCAGCGCCTCATAGGCGGTGATAGCGCTCTTCCGGGCAGCGTCGGCGGAGATGATCGCGTCCACCACGGAGGTATCGGCACCGCGCGCCTTCTGGCTGGCACGGTACTTTTCGGGGTTTTCGCTGAGGTCTCGTACATCGATCACGCCTCTAAGGGTATCCAATCGGCGACAAGCCCTGTGCAGTCCCTGCAAACCCGGCCGGTATTGTTAGACCATCATGCCAATCTGGGTCCTCGTACTGCTCATCGTCTGCGGGTCGCTCATTGTCCTGACAGGCAGCTGGTGGGGTGCGCGCCGGCTGCGGCACCTCCATACCCGCAGCGCAGTGGCGGACCTGCCGCACGCTGCCCCGGAGAAGGCGCACAAGATCGCCGTCGTGCTCAACCCGATAAAGTCCGGCGCCGAGGAAGCCCGGCTGCACATCCTGCGCTCCGCCGCGCTGGCGGGGCTGCCGGAGCCGCTGTTCCTGCACACGACGGCGCACGAGCCGGGGTACGCGCAGGCCCGGCAGGCCCTGGACTACGGGGCCGACGTCGTGCTGGTGGGCGGCGGCGACGGCACGGTGCGCGCCGTGGCCGAGGTGCTGCGGCACACCTCGGTGCCGATGGGCGTCATTCCGCTGGGCACCGGCAACCTGCTGGCGCGGAACCTGCAC
>DATIMB010000344.1:0-2759 GCA_035475875.1 Micrococcaceae bacterium | reverse complement strand
CGGTTCCCGGGCAGGTCCGGTTACCGTCGTTTGCACAAAACGCCGCCCCTGGTCCAAGGGAACAGCCACCGTTTCGCCTTCGGCAAGCCCGCTGACGAACGCGTGCACCTGGCGCTGGCGCTTTGGCGATCTGCGGCTGCCCGGCGCGTTCCGGGGAAGCGAAATATGCGCCGGCCGGCCCGGATCCAGCTCTCCTTCGGCAACCGGCATCCGCAGGATCCAGACCCGGCCGGGACCCGGCTCGGCGGGCAGCACGGTCCGTTCGGGCTCGGGCCAGACGTACTCCAGCCCCTCCGTATCGTCCGGAAAGCGGGCCCCGTAAAAGCCCGGGTCCTTGCGGATCAGATTGGACCGGTGGCTGCGGTGCAGTTCCGGTTCGCCGAACCACGGCGGCATACGGACATGCTCGCCCCACGCGATCCCCGGCGCGAACTCCAGGATGTTCGCCCTGGTGCTGTCACGGCTGCCACCGCGGATCCACTCGTCCGCCATCGCCACGCCGTAGAGCGCCAGGGCCGGGACGTGTCCCATCCACATGCGCACAGCCGGGTGGGACTGCCAGCCATAGTCGGGGATGACAAGGGCCCGCAGGATCTGCAGGGACTCCACCCGCTGCTTGCCCAACCGCGAGGGATCCAAGGCGGCCGCACTGCAACCGAAATCCGGAAACGGCAGGAAGGTCTGCACCTACTTTTCCCAGGGCGCCTTGATGGGGAAGTACTTTTCCAGGAAATCCGTCACCACGGCGGCTCGTTCATCGGCCGGCACCTCGGGAAAGCTGCCGTCGTTGAGGCAGAAGAAGTCCATGTTCCGCTTGGACAGCAGTTTGGGCAGGTAGTTCACCCCGGACCGGGCCGTCGTGTCGACGTAGCGGACCTTGGCCCGGGTCTGTACGGCCGCATGGCCGGTGAGCAGTCCGTAGTAGTGGTACAGCGAGTTGGTCACCGAAATGTTGTCCGCCGCGCGGAAGGTGCTGGCGGCTGTCGCCTTGAACTCCGTCGGGAACTCGCGCTCCAGCTCTTCCATCAGGCTGCGCCGCAGGGGTGTAGCGGCGTGCTCCAGGTGCCGGGTGGTGATCCGGCCAAAGCGGTTCCAGAGCAGCCGGCGGTTCACCCGGGCAGCATTCTCAAAGCCGCTGCGCTCCGCGTCGTTCTCGCCCAGGCCGATCCGGGTCGGGGCCTCAATGAATTTGGTGATGCCGCCCGGGGTGAAGAACATGTCCGGGGCGACCGGACGGCCAAAGAACATGTCGTCATTGGAATACAGGAAGTGCTCTGACAGTCCCTCAATATGGTGCAGCTGGCATTCCACGGCCTGTGAATTGTGCGTCGGCAGGACGGAAGGATCGGCGAAGAACTCTTCGCTGCGGACCAGGGTCACCGCGGGGTGGTCCGCCAGCCAGGCCGGCGCCGCGGAGTCGGTGGCGATGAAGATCCGCCGGATCCAGGGCGCGAACATGTAGATCGACCGCAGGGCGTACTTGAGTTCGTTGATCTGCCGGAACCTGGCTTCGTGGTCGTCGCCTTCGCCCACCACGACGCCCTGCATCCGCGCCTTCCTGGCGGCAATATATTCCGGTGAGCTGCCGTCAACCCAAGAGAAGACCAGGTCGATATCGAACCTGATGTCCGAGGCGTGGTCCGCGAACATGTTCTCAATCGTCGGCCAGGAATGGCCGTACCGGTTCACGGTGCCGCGCACGGCGTCCTGCGCCAGCAGGGTCCGCCGCGTGAGGGAGTTCTCGATCGGCAGCACCAACTGGTCGCCCTCAAAGCTCCACAGCTCCAGCTGCACGCCAACTGATGCGCCGTAGGTCAGGCCGCCGTCGGGCTCCAGCCGGGGACGGTACAGCCGCAGGATCCTGGCCTTGCGGTTGCGCGTCAGCTCGCCGTCGGCCACCAGCACCGCCGCCTTCTTCTGCGCATCCACCGTCATGGCGTAGAACGGTTCGTTGGCGCAGGCCTCTACGAGTGCCTCTCGCAGTTCCCTGCGGTACTGCAAGTCGACGGCGATCACCGGCCGCTCGTCGTTGCCGCGCACCAGCAGGTAATCCAGGTCAGCCTTCTCCAGTGCGGCGCGGATGAACAGCAGGTCATCCACCATCGCCTGGTTGGGCGTGCGGTTCCGGTTGAGCAGGACGTAGCGGCCCCGGTGCCTGATGACGTCGTCGCGGTCCTTGAAACGGGCGACGGCGGACGGCGAGGCTTCCTCGACCAGGTCGCGTTCGTCGTCGGGTGCGGGCGTGCCGAAGTAGACATCGTGCTGGGCGGAAACGTCCGTAATGGGGTACCTCCGGTGGGGAGTGGGTATGGGGGCTCTCCTGCATGATACCCGCCGCCGGTGTCGGCGCCCATGGTGCCGTTCGATGACAGTAGCTGGCGGGTGTGAGAGCATGGCTGGCATGAAATCTTCCGACATCCTGGCAGACGCTTTTCAGCGGATCGGCGGCTCCGTGGAGGCGGTGCTGAAGGGTCTCGGTTCCGAGCAGCTGAACCGGCGCCCGGGCGGACGGGGGAACTCAATCGCCTGGCTCATCTGGCATCTGAGCCGCATCCAGGACGACCATATTGCCAGCGCCGGCGGCTTGGAGCAGGTCTGGACCGCCCAGGGTTTCGCGGGGCGCTGCGGCTTTTCCCTCGATCCCCGCGACACCGGCTACGGCCATAGTTCAGAGCAGGTTTCCCGCGTGCAGGCCGATTCCGGGGACCTGCTGCTGGAATACCATCGCGCGGTGCTGGCGCAGACGCTGGCCTTCGTTG
>DATIMB010000343.1:0-5215 GCA_035475875.1 Micrococcaceae bacterium | reverse complement strand
GGCAGGTACCCATACGGGCCGAGCTCGATCCACTTGTAGCCAGACTCGGCCACCTCATCCAGGAAGCGCTCCCACGGGGTCTGCTTGGGATCATCCGGAAACCAGACGCCCCAGGAGTCCGGTGCGGTACCGATGATCAGTTTGTTCTCAATCCCGCTCATTGCGTCTCCCCTGATCTCAGTTGGACGGGAAGCTGTAGGACGCGCCGGAGGCGTGCGTCGGCTCGGGCCAGCGCGAGGTGACCACCTTGCCGCGGGTGTAGAACGCGACGCCCTCCTCGCCGTAGATGTGCTTGTCGCCGAAGAGGGAGTTCTTCCAGCCGCCGAAGGAGTGGTAGGCCACGGGGACCGGGATGGGGACATTGATCCCGATCATTCCGACGTGGACCTCGCGCTGGAATTTGCGGGCGTTGGAGCCGGAGGAGGTGAAAATCGACGTCCCGTTGCCGTACGGGTTGGAATTGATCAGGGCAATGCCTTCCTCCACGGTCTCCACCCGGACCACAGCCAGGACCGGGCCGAAGATCTCTTCGGTGTACGCGCTCATCCCGGTCGTGACGTTATCCAACACGGTGGGACCTACCCAGAAACCGTCCTCCTGGCCGGGGACGGTGAAGTCGCGGCCGTCGACCACCAGGGAGGCGCCGCCGTCGGCTGCCTCGCCCACAATCCGGACAACGCGCTCCTTGGAGGCGGCGGTAATGAGCGGACCCATCTCCGCGTCCGGATCGGTGCCCTCGGCCACCTTGATGGCCCGGGCGCGGTCCTGGACCTTTCCAACCAGCGCCTCGGCCGCGTCGCCCACGGCCACCGCAACGGAAATCGCCATGCAACGCTCACCGGCGGAACCGAATGCGGCGGCGGAGAGGTGGTCCGCGGCGTTGTCCAGGTCCGCATCCGGCAGGATGATGGCGTGGTTCTTAGCACCGCCCAGCGCCTGAACCCGCTTGCCGTGCGCGGTGGCCGTCTCGTGGACGTACTTGGCGATAGGGGTGGAGCCGACGAAGGAGATGGCGTCCACGTCCGGGTGGGTGAGCAGACCGTCCACGGCTTCCTTGTCGCCCTGCAGCACCTGGAAGACACCGTCCGGCAGCCCGGCCTCGGTCCAGAGCCTGGCCAGCAGCAGCGACGCGGAGGGATCCCGTTCGGAGGGCTTGAGGATGAAGGCGTTGCCGGTGGCGATCGCGATCGGGCACATCCATAGCGGCACCATGACCGGGAAGTTGAACGGGGTTATGCCTGCGACGACACCGACCGGCTGCCGGAAGGAGAACACGTCGATACCGGTGGAAGCCTGGTCGGAGTAGTCACCCTTGAGCAACTGCGGGATGCCACAGGCAAACTCGACCACCTCGAGGCCGCGGCCGATCTCGCCCTTGGCGTCGGAGAGCACCTTGCCGTGCTCTGCTGTAATCAGGGCTGCCAGGTCATCCACATGCGCGGCCACGAGCTCGCGGAACGCGAACAGCACCGCGGTCCGCTTGGCCAGCGACACGTCGCCCCAGCTGTCCGCGGCCTTGCGGGCGGCGGCGACGGCGGTTTCCAGGTCGGCGCGGTTGGCCAACCGGAGTTCGCCGGCGACGGCGCCGGTGGCAGGGTTGTAGACCGGAGCGGTGCGCTCGCCCACGCCGGCCGATTCGGTGCCGTTGATGAAGTGGTTGATAGTGGTGGTGGTCATGCTGACTCCTTATTAGTCGCAGTTATGGAGAAGTAAATGGAGGCCTACAGGTACGGCCGCTGCCGGTTCTTGTGCTCGGTGTAGGTCCGAAAGGCGTCCCGGGTGGACTCGAGTTCGGAGACCTGCGAGACCGGGACATCCCACCAGGATCCGGAATCCGGGGCATCGAGCAGCGGATCCGATTCGACGTGGATAACCATCGGACCGCTGTCCTCCGGCTCGGCCTTGGCCTTGCCGATGGCCGCCTCGAGATCGGCGATGACGTGCTCGCCCGGTTCGACCCGGATCACCCGCACACCCAGGCTCTCGGCGTTGGCTGCCAGGTCCACCGGAAGCTGCTCACCGTCGTCGAACGTGTGCTGCGCGGCATCCAGGGTGCGGTATTTGGTGCCGAAGCGCTGCGATCCGAGCGACTCGGACAGGGCGCCGATCGAGGCGTAGCCGTGGTTCTGGATCAGTACCACAATCAGCTTGATCCGCTCGGCGACGGCGGTGACCAGTTCGGTGTGCATCATCAGGTAGGAGCCGTCCCCAACCATAACGACGACGTCGCGTGCGGTTCCGCCGCGGGCTTCCTCGGCCAGCACCGCACGCTTCACGCCCAGACCGCCGGGGATTTCGTAGCCCATGCAGGAGTAGGCGTATTCCACGTGATAGCCGAAGGGGTCCCTGATCCGCCACATTTTGTGCAGGTCGCCGGGGAGCGATCCGGCGGCGCAGACCACCACGTCACGGGCATCCATGGCACGGTTGGTGGCCCCGATGATCTCGTTCTGCGACGGCAGCGGGGTGTGCCGGGTATTGAACGCATGGTCCACGGTGGCGTTCCAGCGGTCCTTCTGCGCCTCGACGGTCCGCTCCAGGTCCGCTCCGGCGCGGTACCCGCCCATCGCCTCGGTCAGTTTGACCAGGGCCTTGCGCGCATCGGCGACGATCGGCAGCGAGGTGCCGTGCTTGTAGGCGTCCAGCGGGGCAACGTTGATGTTGATAAACCGGACGTCCGGATTGGCAAATGCGGTACGGGAGGCGGTGGTGAAGTCCTCGTAGCGGGTCCCGATCCCGATGACCAGGTCCGCCTCCGCCGCCAAGGCGTTGGCCGCCGTCGTGCCGGTGGAGCCGATGGCGCCCAGGGCAAACGGGTGGTCCCAGGGCAGCACGCCGACGCCGGCCTGGGTGTTGCCCACCGGGATGCCGGTGGCCTCGGCGAAGCGGGCCAGTTCCTCCACCGCGAAGGCATAATGCACGCCGCCGCCGGCCACAATCAGAGGCCGCTTCGCCGCACGGATGGCCTGGGCTGCCCGGCGGACCTCCTCCTGCTCCGGCTCCGGGCGGCGGATCCGCCACTCGCGCTCGGCCAGGAATTCCTCCGGCACCTCGAAGGCCTCCGCCTGGACGTCCTGGGGCAGTGAAATGGTCACCGCGCCGGTCTCCGCCGGGTCGGTGAGCACGCGCAGGCCGTTGGACAGTGCGGAGAAGAGTTGTTCCGGGCGGCTCACCCGGTCGAAAAACCGGGACAGCGGTCGGAACGCATCATTGACCGTGACATCGTAGGCGTCCGGCCGTTCCAACTGCTGCAGCACCGGGTCCGCGGCACGGGTGGCGAAAGTGTCGCTGGGCAGCAGCAGGACTGGCAGCCGGTTGGTGGTGGCGAGCGCCGCTCCGGTGAGCAGGTTGGTGGAGCCGGGTCCGATCGAGGTGCTGATGGCGAAGGTGGCGCGGCGGCGGGTGTGCCGGGCGTAGCCCACCGCCTGATGCGACTGGGCCTGCTCGTTCCGGCCCTGGTAGTAGGGCATCAGCGACGGGTCCAGAACCTGGTACTGCTTGAGTGCCTGGCCCACGCCGGCTACGTTGCCGTGGCCGAAGATGCCGAACATCCCCGGGATCAGGCGTTCCCGGTACTCCTGGGTGCCGATCCGGTCCACGGTGTACTGCCGGGCCAGGTACTCGACGACGGCCTGGGCGACGGTCATTCTGCGGTTAGCCATTGATTACTCCGTTACATCTACAGGGGTGGGACCGACGTTGCCAGATTGAAACGGGGCGGTTTGCTCTTCGATGGCCTGCGGCGCGGGCGCGGCCCGGTTGAGCAGCGAGGCGGCGATGGCAACTGCGCCGGCCACATCCCCGTCCCGCGGATAGAGCAACGTCCGTCCCACCGTCAGCCCCTGCACACCAGGCAGCGCCAGCGCGGCCTGCCAACTGGCAAAGACCTCGTCCTGGGATCCGCGCGGATCCCCGCCCAGCAGCACGGTGGGCAGCGTGGTGGCCGCAAGCACCCGTTCCATCTCCGCCACCACAGGCAGTTTCATCCAGGTGTAGGCGCTGCCGGACCCCAGGCCCTGGGCAATCGCGACGGATTTGATCACCGCCTCGGTGGAGAGGTCGTTGCGGACCTTGCCGTTCTCCCGGACCGAGATGAACGGCTCCACCATTGCGATCAGCTTGCGCTGGGCCAGCGAGTCGATGACCTTGGCGGTGGCTTCGAGCAGGGAAACCGTGTCGGCGTCCTGAAGGCAGATGCGGGTCAGCATTTTCCCGCCGTCGGCACCGAGCGCGGCGAGCGCTGCGGCGGTGTGGCCTGTGAAGCGGTCGTCGAATTCGTTGATCAGACCGGCCAGACCGCCGCGGTTCATTGAGCCGAAGATCAGTTTGCCGTCCAGTGCTCCCAGCAGCAGCAGATCATCCAGCACGTCCGGAGAGGCCAGGATGCCGTCCACGGCCGGGTTCGCCAGCGCAATCTGCAACCGGTCCAGCAGCTCCCGGCGGTCCGCCATCGCCACCGGATCCGGTCCCACCGAGAGGGCTCCGCGGGCGGGATGGTCCGCGGCGACAATGAAGTTCTGCTCCCCGTACGCCAGGCCGGGATGCGGGCGGCGCGACCGGGCGGCGCGGTGGACGGCCTCCGGGTCCTCCAACCGGATTCGGCTCAGGTGCTCATAACGGCGCGGGTCCTCGTCCCGTCCCCGGCCAGTATTTCTCATCGTGCCAGTCCTTCGGGTACGAGCCGGCCGCGTTCGGCCAGCAGCGAGGTGACCTCATCCGGCGTCGGCATGGCATCAGCGCAGGATAGCCGCGAGGCCACGATAGCTCCGGCCGCATTGGCATAGTCCAGGACCTGCGCCAGCGGCCAGCCGGAAAGCAGCCCGTGGCAGAAGGCACCGCCAAAGGAATCCCCGGCACCCAGTCCGTTGACGGTTTCCACCGGAACCGGCGCGGAAACCACCCGTTCAGTCCGGGTTTTCGCCATCACCCCCTCGGGGCCAAGCTTGACGACGGCGATTTCCACCCCTGCGGCCAGCAGGCGGTCCGCCTGCTCGTCCGCAGTGCCCTCCCCCACGGCTACAGCGCACTCCTTGTCATTTCCGATTGCCACGCTCACGTGCGGCAGGATCTTGGCGATCTCGGTGCGGGCCTGGTCTTCGCTGTCCCAAAACATCGGCCTGTAATCCAGGTCCAGGACGGTGAAATGACCTTCCCGCAGTTCCGTCAGTGCCCGGGCCTCGTGCGCCCGGATGTGCGCCGTCCGGCTGGGCTCCTG
>DATIMB010000342.1:0-2773 GCA_035475875.1 Micrococcaceae bacterium | reverse complement strand
CTGGCGAGCCGGGCGCGGACCCCGAAGGCGCTGAGCATGGTGTTGCTGGAAGGGTCGACGGCGGTCCCGGTCCGGGCGTGGATCAGCCCTGCCAACAGGGCCGCGTCCGGTTCGCCGTTGTGCAGGGCGCCGCTGCCGGCTGGGTCGGTGTGGACCACCCACCGCCGCACGTTGCCGGGCAGCGGAAATGACTCCACGATGCCGCCGGGTTCCAGGTACAGCACCGCGTTCCCTGCATCGGAGGTGCCATCGGCGAAGTCGCCCATCACGTAATGGTCCGGATAGTTCCGCCCCCGCGTCGGTATCGCCAGCAGCTTCCGGACCGTGGAGCGGGCACCGTCGGCAGCAACCACCAGCCCGGCCCTGTACCGCTGTCCCGGGCCGGCCGACAGCGTGGCGCTGCCGCCGTCGTCGTCGTGCAGGCCATGAACCCTGCAGCCGCGGACCAGCGCCTCCGGGCAGAGTTCGCGTACCCTGGCCTCCAGCACGGATTCAGTGCGTTCCTGTGGGATGGCCAGCACATAGGGGTGGGTGGTGGAAACGCCGCCGAAGGACAGCCGGGCGACCGTCCGGCCGGCGCTGCGGGCCACACCGCCGGGAATCCTGATCCCCTCGGCGGCCAGTGCGGCGGATACCCCGACTGCCTCCAGGGCCGCCAGCGCCGGGGGATGGATCCCGATGGCCCGCGAGTGGGTGCTGCGGACGGTGCGCTGCTCCAGGACCCGCACATCCAGGCCGCGTTGGAGCAGCAGTGCGGCCATGAACAGGCCCACCGGCCCGCCGCCGACGATCATGACGTCATGCACCACGATCATGCCCCGCGGACCGGTGGGCATCATAGCCACTTGCATCGTAGCTAACGAGGTTCCGGAAGAGAGCGCCCGGCCGGACGCGCCAGCCCGGCCGGACCAGCTGTCTGAGTTCAGCGGTGGTGTAACTGCGGCGCAGCGAGGTCAGGCCGTCGGCCCGGATGAAGGACCGGTGGAAGAACGGCAGGGTGCCGGCGGAGAAGAGCGCGTAAGCCACCGGGCTGCGCTGCAGGTCATTGTGCAGGGCAAAACGCGTGGCCAAGGCTTCGGAGTCGGCCATCAGGGCCTGCAGCGCCGGGCCGGGGAGGTGGTGCAGGACGTGGTTGGAGATGACCAGATCCGCCGTAAAGCCCTCGGCCACCAATTCCGAACTGAGCGCGGGGCGGAACTCCAGTCCCGGCAGGGATGGCTGGGCCAGCGCGAAGGCAAGGGCCCGTGGATCCGGGTCCGTGGCCATGATCCTTAGCTCCAGTCCGTCCCGGGCGGCCCACCTGGCAAGGCTCCGGGCCACGTCCCCGCCGCCGCAGCCGATATCCAGCAAGGTGGTGCTGCCGGTCGGGGAAAAGCGCGGGAGCAGGTCGCGGCGGTAGAGGCGCCGCCAGCCGGCAACAACGGCATTGACCAGCCCGAACTGTGCATAGGTGCGTTCCAGCCGCTCCGGGTCGCAGTCCGGCCGGTCCATCTCCTCGACGGCGAGGATATTGCGTTGGGCCAGGAATCCCACCGGCAGCTCAGACTGTGGCCGGCTGGCCGGTGACCGCAATCGTCCGTTCTTCCGGGCGCGCGTGCTCCGCGTGCCGGGGCGGCGGGAGGATCCTGGTGAAGAGCCCGGTTTCCACCGTCAGGCCGGGGCCAAAGGCCATCGCGCAGACGCGTTCGCCGCCGGCAGCACCGTCGTCGTCGGCCGGTTGGTCCAGGATGTGCTTGAGCACAAAGAGGACGGTGGCGCTGCTCATGTTGCCATAATTGCGCAGCGTCTCGCGGGACGGGATGAGCTGTCCTTCGGTGAGTTCCAGTTTGGCCTCCACCTTGTCAAGGATGGCGCGGCCGCCGGGATGGATAGCCCAGTGCCTGATGTCCCGGTAGGGCTGGCCGTCCACTACCGGGTCGTGCGCCAGCAGGGGTGCCAGCGCGCCCACAATGTGTTCGTCGATGATGTGCGGCACATAGGATCCGAGGACCATTTCGAAGCCTTCGTCACCGATGTTCCAGGCCATGGATTCCTCCCCGACGGGGGTGAGTACCGTCTCGAAGTGGTCCAGTCTCAGGCCGGGGGCTGTCGTGGGCAGGTCCTTGGCCGTGACGACGGCGGCGGCCGCGCCGTCGCCGAAGAGCGAGGACCCCATGATGGTGTCGGGGTTGTTGGAGGTACGGACGTGCAGTGAGCACAACTCGGCGCTGACCACCAGGACGACGGCGTCGGGGTCGGCTTCACAGAACGATTTCGCCGCCCGCAGCGCCGGGAAGGCGGCGTAGCAGCCCATGAATCCCAGGTGGTAGCGCTGCACCGCCGGATCCAGCCCCAGCGCACGCACCACCTTGTAGTCCGGACCTGGGTTGAAGAAACCGGTGCAGGAAACGGTGATCACGTGGGTGATGTCCGCCGCCTCTATCCCGGCGCAGACATCCACCGCCTTCTGTGCGGCCTCGATGAACAGTTTGGTGGCTTCCCGGGCAAAAATGTCATTGCGGACCTTGGTGCTGGGACTGAGGACGCGTCCGGTACCGGCATCGAAGAACACCGGATCCTCAAACCTGCGGTCCAGGGTGAGTTCCTCCACAGCGGTATAGCGGGTATCGATACCCGAGGAGTCGAAGCAGGTGTTGACCAGCCTGGTTCCGAGCCGGGTCAGGCCCGGCTGGGCCGCGAAAACCTCGCGGGCCTGCGTCTGGACGAGCACGGTGGGCGGAACAGCGGTTTCCAGGGACCTCATCGTGACCGTCATATTCCATTGTTAGGGGAC
>DATIMB010000341.1:0-2348 GCA_035475875.1 Micrococcaceae bacterium | reverse complement strand
GGGAACCACCTCGTCGAGGGAGCCACCACCGCCGGCTGGACCCAGGCCCTGGGCCACCTGGCCATCACCTACCCCGAACGCCTCGACGCATACCTGAACTAAAAGATTGCGATCACTTACACAAAGAACTTGACAGGCCCCCGCACCGCGTTCAAGCTCCACCGAATCCATAACCACGACGCTACCGGCCCGCAACCGCCAGCATCAGAGACAAACCCCGCCAAGTGCACCCACCCCGACCAACCCGCGCCTGTGGAGGAAAAGCCACGGGCGCTGAGCAAAAATAGGACCATAACGGCCAGCGGGCAAACGCAAAATGCCGGAACGCCGAACGGCCAGCCGCGGCTAGCCGTTGGCTCAAGTTTACGAATCCGCCGTCGAGCGGCTCACACCAAACCAGCCAACTCAGCGTCGCCTCAAACCGCTAGCCCCGTCAAGCGGCTCGCACCAACCCGCCAACGCCGCGGAACCCCTCACACCAAACCGGCCAGCCGCCGTCGGACGTCGCCATTCCCGCCACGGGTCTGGCGGAAGTCCCGGACCATGAAACGCTGCGGTTCCGGCACGCCTGCGGCCCGTTCGGCGTCCGCGAGAAGGCGTTCCAACCGCGCCACGGCGTGATCGTAGTCGCGGCTGCTGGCCGTGGCGGCCTCTCCGATCAGTTCGGGGCCAGCCAGATGGCCAACCAGGTTGTGCCCTGTCGGGTTGCTTCCGGCCACGTTGCCGGCATCCAGATCCGCGTAGATCCGCGCCAGCTCCGCCGTCCGCATGGCCCTCATCAGGGCTGCCGTTGCAGGCACCCTGACGTCGGACATCGTCGGGTAGTCAATGACACGGGAGAGATCGAGTTCGTATTGCTGCCAGTGCGCCAGGATCTGCTCATGCCGGGCGACGGCAGCGGCCACGGACTGGGACGAGCCCCGCTCAGCCCGCCGCTGCCGCCGTCGGACCTGAAGAACCGGACTGTACAGAAAGGCCGCACCCGCCGCGGACAGGGCCAGCAGTGCCACAGCCGCGCCGGCCAGCGGACTGAAAACCGCCGGGATAAGGAGCGCCGGAAGCAGGACGGTCAGTGCCAGGAAACCGTTCCAGAAAACGGCATCGCTGCTGTCTCCGCTGTGCTCATTGCGGGTCCGCAGGCAGTGGACGCGAAGGCTGTATACCCCCCAGGCAGCCGCCCCGGAGGCGGCCATGGCACAAAAGGCAAGCTGCAGGAAAACCGCAAGGGTTCTCATTTCACCACCTCCGGGAGGTGACCGTACAGCTGTCTGACCGACGGCGGCAGGAGACGACGATGCGGCCCGGGCCCGCCTTTGCGGCTGGCCCGGGACCGCTTGCCCCCACCAATATGTGGCCCCCGTCAATCACTTACACCTCCATTGGAGTCCTTAGATCGCGATTGGTCAATGGCACAGTTCTGTAACGGCGACCAAAATGCTGACCAGAACGTGCTTAGGAGGTCACCGCCAGGGCATCGATTTCCACCAGCATGACCTCGTGCGGCAGGTCGACAAAGACCGTGGTGCGGCTGGGCAAGGCCCCGCTGGGCACGTTATCCCGGATGAATTCGCCGTACACCTCATTCATCGCCGAGAAGTCGCCGCGCTTGGTCAGGTAGACCCGGAACATCAGCACGTCCTCCACCGAGGAGCCACCGGCCTCCAGGATGGCCTTGATATTTTCCAGCGTCCGCCGGGTCTGTTCCCGGATGTCGCCCTCGCCGATGTACTGGTTGCTGACTGGGTCCATGGGCCCCTGACCGGAGACTTGGAAGAACCCGCCCTTCTTAATACCCTGGGAAAAGACGTGGGCGGGAGCGGGGGCATTTTCTGTCAGCACTACTGTTTTTTCACTCATGGTTGGTCCTTTCGGGGTTGACCCAGCCGAGGTCCGCGGAAATGGCCTCGGTGCCGGCTATCAGATCGGGCAGCAGCTTGAGCAGGTCGTCATAGCCCAGCAGCACTACGGGCACGGAGATGGAAGCGGCGGCTATCACCCGACCGCTGGCATCGCGGATCGGCGCGGCAATGCAGTGCACAAATGACTCGTGTTCCGCGTTGTCGTGCGCCCAGCCCTGCTGCTTCACCTGTTCCAGCTCGGCCAGCAGCTGGTCGGGCGTGGACAGCGTGCTTTCCGTCAGTTTCACGTAGTCCAGGCCGTGCGCAATGCGTTCCTGCCTGGCCCGGGGCATGTCCGCGAGCAGGACCTTGGCGACGGCGGCCGAGTGCAGGGCCGCTGTGAGGCCGACGCGGGAATACATCCGGACCGGATGGTGCGACTCGAACTTGTCGATGTACACCACTTCGTTGCCCTCGAAGGCGGCCAGGTGCACGGTGTGGCCGGTGCGG
>DATIMB010000340.1:0-13275 GCA_035475875.1 Micrococcaceae bacterium | reverse complement strand
GGCATCTGCCACCACCGGCAGACCGGAGGCGAAAGCGTCGCGGGCACGCTGGCGCTGGTCCTCCCCGTCCAGGCCCGGGCCCACCAGCCACGCCTGCACCCGGCTCTCCCCCACCGCGCCCTCGCTGCAGACCACCTCCGGGCTCTGCGCGTGGATAAGCGCCGCCACGGATGCCGGGCCCAAATAGCGGACCATGCCCACGCCGCAGGCCAAGGCGCCCGCGCAGCTCAGCTGTGCGGCCCCGGGGTACTGCGCGGAGCCGGCGACTATGCCGAGCAGGCCGCGGCTGTATTTCTGGTCTGTGCGCGCCGGCGCCGGCAGTAGGGCGGCCAGGTCGGCGGCTTCCAGCCGGCGCACCTCGGGTACCGGCAGCCGGTCCGCCAGGCCGATGTCGATGACCTGGATAGTACCGGCGTAGCCCTCGCCGGGAGGGGTAAGTAGCCCGGTTTTCGCCGCGCCGAAGGTGACTGTAAGGTCCGCGGTGAGCACGGGGCCGGACACCTGGCCGGTGTCTGCATCGACGCCGCTGGGCAGGTCGCAGGCGACGACGGCGGGACGGCCAGGGCGGGAGCCCTGGCGGTCCGTCAGACGACTGGCCTTGCCGGCAGGTTCGCCGGCCGCGCCGGCAGGTTGGCCGCCCGCGACGGCAGGATGGCCGGTCGCGCCGGCAGGATGGCCGGTCGCGCCGGCAGGTTCGCCGGCGGCCCGACCACCGGACCCGCCGGGAAGCCCGCGGAGAAGCCCCTCAAGCTGCCGGACCAGGAACGCTGCGGGCTCCCGCAGTCCGCCGCTGGCCCCGGTTCCCAGGATGCCGTCGACGATTGCATCCGCCAACCCGGCCTCCGCCAGCGCCTGTTCCGTGGCCCCGTCATCAGCCAGCTCTATGGTCCGGCCCCCGGCGGCAACGAAAGCGGCCAGCGCGGCAGGATGCGTGCGCGCCGCGGTGAGCACCGCCGTCGTACGCGCACCGCGCCGTGCCAACGCCGCGGCCGCGAACAGCGCGTCCCCGCCGTTGTTTCCCGGTCCTGCCAGCACCAGCACCCGGGCTCCGTAAACCCGTCCGCGCCGCTGCCGGAGCAGGCCTGCCACTGCGCCGGCCAGACCGTGCGCGGCGCGCTGCATCAGGGCATCGCCCTCGCCTGCCCGCAGCAGTGGTTCCTCCGCCGCGCGGACCTGCGTTCCGGTGTAGGCGGCCAGCATCCTAGCCCTCGGCGATAACCATGGCGGTCGAGATGCCGCCGTCGTGGCTCATGGACACGTGCCAGCGCTTGACTCCCTTGGCCGCGGCAGCCGCTGCCACCGTGTCCTTCACCTGGATGGTGGGGCCGTGTTCGTCCAGCCCGATCCAGCAGTCCTGCCAGTTCATCCCGGCCGGCGCGCCGAGCGTCTTGGCCACGGCTTCCTTCGCGGCGAACCGGGCGGCCAGGGACCGGGTGTTCAGGGGCCGCTCGGCCGGAACGAACAGCCGTTCCAGCAGGCCCGGGGTCCGCTGCAGCTGCCGACCGAACCGTTCAACGTCCACCACATCCACGCCAATCCCGATGATCATGGATCTAGCCTAACGTCCGGACGGCCTTGTCCCGGAGACAGGCAGACGGGGCAGCCGCTGAATCTGTGGCCGGTCCGGACTTCGCGTCGCTACTCGACGGTGACGGACTTGGCCAGGTTGCGCGGCTGGTCCACGTCGTAGCCCTTCGCGGTGGCCAGCGCGCAGGCAAAGATCTGCAGTGGCACGGTGGCCAGCAGCGGGGCCAGCAGGGTCGGGGTTTCCGGGATGTAGAAGATGTGCTCGGCATACGCCTTCACGGCCTCGTCCCCCTCCTCCGCGATCACGATGGTGTTGGCGCCGCGTGCCCGGATTTCCTGGATGTTGGAGACCACTTTGGAATGCAGGGAGTCGCGGCCGCGCGGGGAGGGAACCACCACAAAGACCGGCTGGCCCTCCTCGATCAGCGCGATCGGGCCGTGCTTGAGTTCGCCGGCGGCGAAGCCCTCGGCGTGGATGTAGGCCAGCTCCTTGAGCTTGAGCGCGCCCTCCATCGCCACCGGGAAACCGACGTGCCGGCCCAGGAACAGTACAGAGCGGGTGTCCGCCATGGAGCGGGCGAGTTCCCTGATGGGTTCGGCATTGTCCAGGATCTGCTGGATCTTTGCGGGGGTCTTGGACAGGTCCGCGAGGATGTCCTTGATCTCGCCCTGGAAGATGTTCCCGCGCAGCTGGCCCAGGTATAGGCCCAGCAGGTAGGCGGCGGTGATCTGCGCCAGGAAGGCCTTGGTGGAGGCGACGGCGATCTCCGGGCCGGCGTGCGTGTAGAGCACGGCGTCGGATTCGCGCGGAATGGTGGAGCCGTTGGTGTTGCAGATGGCCACCGTCTTGGCGCCCTGTTCCCGGGCGTAGCGCACGGCCATCAGGGTGTCCATGGTTTCCCCGGACTGGCTCAGCGAGACAATCAGCGTGTTTGCATCCACGATCGGGTCACGGTAGCGGAACTCGTGCGAGAGTTCCACCTCGGTGGGGATCCGGCACCAGCGCTCGATCGCGTATTTGGCCACCTGGCCGGCATAGGCGGAGGTTCCGCAGGCCAGCACGATGATCTTGTCCACGGATTTCAGCGAAGCCGGGTCAATCCGCAGTTCATCCAGGGTCAGCTTGCCGTTGACATCCGAGCGGCCCAGCAGGGTCTGCGCCACGGCATCCGGCTGGTCGTGGATTTCCTTCTCCATGAACGAGGGGAAGCCGCCCTTTTCCGCCGCGGCCGCATCCCAGTCGACCTGGTATTCCTTGCCCTGGGCCGGGGCGCCGTAGAAGTCGGTGATCTCCACGGACTCCGGGGTGATGGTGACAATCTGGTCCTGGCCCAATTCCACCGCCCGACGTGTGTAGTCAATAAAGCCGGAAACGTCGGAGCCCAGGAAGTTCTCGCCCTCGCCCAGGCCCACCACCAGGGGTGAGTTGCGGCGGGCGGCGACGACGACGTCGGGCTGGTCAGCGTGCACGGCGAGCAGGGTGAAGGCCCCCTCAAGCCGCTGGCAGGCCAGCTGCATGGCCTTGGCCAGCGGGTTGCCGCCGGACTGCGCGGCGGCGGAGTGGTAGATGTCCGCCAGCAAGGCCGCGGCCACCTCGGTGTCCGTCTCGGAGACGAAGCTGTGCCCGCTGCGCAGCAGCTCCGACTTCAGCTCGGCGAAGTTTTCGATGATGCCGTTGTGGATCACGGCCAGTTTGCCGCCGTCCACCAGGTGCGGGTGGGCGTTGACGTCGGTGGGCCCGCCATGGGTAGCCCACCGGGTGTGTCCGATGCCGGTCACGGCGGCCGGCAGCGGTGCCTCGTCCAGCACGGCCAGCAGGTTGGTCAGCTTGCCCGACTTTTTGCGGGAATCGATCTTCCCGTCGCTCACCACGGCGATGCCCGCGGAGTCATAGCCGCGGTATTCCAGCCGGCGCAACCCCTCCAGCACCACGTCCAGGGCACCATGCGTCCGTTCCGCTCCACCGCTGGCATCCGCCCGGCCAACATATCCTACGATTCCACACATATGTTCAAGGATACCGGGCACTTCCCACCGGGGAGGTAGGACCTCCACGCCCCACGGCCCGACCTGCAGGCCCACAATGGCCAGCCGGTCCTGCCCACTCCGGTGTTACGCACCGGCGGAACAGGCCCGCGCACGTTTCGCCTATCGGCGCGCGGCAGGGCAGAATCTACAGGTGACCGCGCAACGGAATGAGTCCAACGGCAACGACGGCGTCTCCCCCTTTGTGGAGTTGGACCGGCAGACCTGGTCCCGGCTGTCCGCCGAGATTGAGCAGCCCCTCAACGAGGACGACGTGCTGCGCCTGCGCGGCCTGGGCGACCAGCTCAACATCAGGGAGGTCCGCGAGGTCTACCTGCCGCTGTCCCGGCTGCTGAACCTGTACGTCGCCGCCGCCGGATCCCTGCACGCGGCCACCACCACCTTCCTGGGCGAGAAGGTGCGCCGCACCCCCTTCGTGATCGGCGTTGCCGGGTCCGTCGCCGTCGGCAAATCCACCACCGCCCGTGTGCTGCGTGAGATGCTGCGCCGCTGGCCGGATACCCCCAATGTGGAATTGGTCACCACCGACGGGTTCCTCTACCCCAACGCGGAGTTGGAGCGCCGCGGGCTGATGCAGCGCAAGGGTTTTCCGGAGTCCTACAACCGGCGCGCGCTGCTGCGCTTCGTCAGCGAGGTCAAGAGCGGCGCGGAGGAGGTCAGGGCGCCCTGGTACTCGCACCTGACCTACGACATTGTTCCCGGCAAGGAGGTTGTGGTGCGCCGCCCGGACGTGCTGATCGTCGAGGGGCTGAACGTGCTGGCGCCGGCGCGGCCCCGGATGGATGGCAGATCCGGGCTGGCGGTCAGCGATTTCTTCGACTTCTCCATTTATGTCGATGCCAAAACGTCCTATATTGAGCAGTGGTACGTGGACCGCTTCTTCTCGCTCCGCTCCTCCGCCTTCGCGCACCCCGAGTCGTACTTCCACCGTTATGCCCAGCTCTCGGACGTCGAGGCCCAGGAGACGGCGCTGGATATCTGGAAGCGCATCAATGAGCCGAACCTGGTGGAAAACGTGCTGCCCACCCGGGGCCGGGCCCAGCTGGTCCTGACCAAGGAGGCGGATCATTCGATCCGCCGCATGCTCTTACGGAAGACTTAGCAGATGACCGGACTACCGCGGCGCCGCGACGTGGCCGCATTGCTGGCGGGCGGCGCTGCGCTGGCCCTGCTGTCGGCATGTTCGGCACCCGGCCAGGTTTCCCCCTCCGGCACGGCGACGGCGGCAGGCACCTCCGCTGGTGGGACGCGCGCAGCACCCTCGGCTGCTACCAGGACCGGCGCTAGCTCCGCACCCGGTTCTGCTGCTTCCGGCTCCGCTGCCGGCCCGGTTGAGGCCGCGCCCGCCGGTTCGGCTCTGCTGGTTCCCGCTCCCGTGCACGCCCTCAAGCAGCAGTTCTCCATTACGGATCCGAATAGTCCATGGGTGCTGGTGAACAAGCAGACGCCGCTGAACCCGCGGACCTATGCGCCGGCCGACCTGGTGCACCCCGCCGTCGCCGTCGGGGCCGGCGGGGAGGCCGCCCTGCTGCGGGCCGAACCCGCCGCCGCCGTGGCGCGGATGTTCTCCGCAGCCGCCGCCGGGGGCGTGGTGATGACCCTGCTGAGCAGCTACCGCTCGTACCAAACCCAGGTTTCCCTGTACAACAGCTACGCGGCGAGTACCGGAGCCGCGGACGCGGACACCAAATCAGCGCGGCCGGGCTTCTCCGAGCACCAGACCGGGCTGGCCTTCGACATCGGCGACGGCAGTGGTGCGTGTTCCTTCAACCCCTGCTTCGCCACCGTCCCCGCGGCAGTCTGGGCCGCGGCCAACGCCCACCGGTTCGGGTTCATCGTCCGGTACCAACTGGGGCGGGATGCCGTCACCGGTTACTCTGCGGAGCCGTGGCACCTGCGGTACGTGGGTGTGGAATTGGCAACGGATCTGGTGGCGAAGGGCTATACAACCTACGAGGAATATCTGGGCCTGCCGGCGGCGCCTTCCTATCCCAGGTATTAAGCAGTACCGGGAAGAGAGGAATGCACTACGGTAACTTGGTTGCCATGCTTAGTGGATTCAAAGATTTCATCATGAAGGGCAACGTTCTGGACCTTGCCGTCGCCGTCATCATGGGCGCAGCGTTCGGCAGCGTTGTCAACGCCCTTGTTACCAACGTGCTGATGCCCCTGATCGCAGCACTGGTGGGTTCCCCCAACTTCGACAGTTTTGCCCTGGTCTCGATTAACGGCAATGACGTGAAATTCGGTGTGCTGATTACGGCGGTTGTGAATTTCCTGCTCATTGCGGCGGCAATTTACTTCGTCATTGTGATGCCGATGAATATGGTCATCGCACGGCGTAATGCGAAACTCGGCATCCCGGAAAAGGAGCCGGCTGCGGATCCGCAGCTGGAACTGCTCACCGAGATCCGCGACGCTCTCAGAACGCGCGCCTGACCGCTCAGGCTTGCAGCGCCAGCCGGGTTTCGACCACAGACGCCAGGTCCTGGCAGATCCGGGTCGCGGTGTCCATGTCCCCGGCCTCCACCATCACCCGCACCAATGCTTCTGTGCCGGAGGGCCGCAGCAGCACCCGGCCGGTCTCGCCCAGTTCGCGTTCGGCATCCGCCACAGCCGCGCTGACTCCCTCGTCAGTCTGTGCCCGCTGCTTGTCCACGCCCTGGACGTTGATCATCAGCTGCGGCAGCTTGGTCATGACACTGGCCAGATCCTTCAGGCTGCGGCCGGTGCGGGCCACCTGGGCCGCAAGCTGCAGCCCGGTCAGGACGCCGTCGCCCGTAGTTGCATAGTCGGAGAAGATCACGTGCCCGGACTGCTCACCGCCCAGGCTGTAGCCGCCGTTGCGCATTTCCTCCAGCACGTAGCGGTCCCCCACGGCGGTCTCCCGCACCGTGATTCCGGCCGCCCGGAGCGCTAATTTCAGCCCCAGATTGCTCATCACCGTCGCCACGAGAGTGTCATCGCGCAGCTGGCCCGCCTGCTTCAGCGCCACGGCCAGGATGGCCATGATCTGGTCCCCGTCCACGACGGTGCCCTCGTGGTCCACCGCCAGGCAGCGGTCCGCGTCGCCGTCGTGCGCTATGCCCAGGTCGGCGCCGTGGGCCACCACCGCAGCCTGGAGCTGCTGCAGGTGGGTGGAGCCGACGCCCTCGTTGATGTTGATGCCGTCCGGGTCCGCGCCGATAACCAGAACCTCGGCCCCGGCATTCTTGAACACCTGCGGCGAGCATCCGCTGGCGGCCCCGTGCGCACAGTCCAGCACCACCTTGAGGCCGTCCAGCCGGTGCGGCAGGGTGGAGAGCAGGTGCACCACGTAGCGGTCCTCGGCGTCCGCGAAGCGCTGGATCCGGCCGACGCCGATGCCCACCGGACGGAACGCCTCGCGTTCCAGCTGCGCCTCGATGGCGTCCTCCACCTCATCGGGGAGTTTCTGCCCGCCCCGGGCAAAGAACTTGATGCCGTTGTCCGGCGCCGGATTGTGCGAGGCGGAGATCATCACGCCGAAGTCGGCGCCCAGGTCCGCGATCAGAAAGGCCGCGGCCGGGGTGGGCAGGACGCCGGCGTCGTAGACATCCACACCCGCGCTGGCAAGTCCTGCCTCCACCGCGGCGGCAATGAACTCGCCACTGGCCCTGGGATCGCGGGCAATGACGGCCCGCGGGCGTTTTCCCTCCGCCATCTGGTCATGGCCCAGGACGACGGCAGCCGCCTGGGCAAGTGATAACGCCAGCTCGGCCGTGAGCAGTCCGTTGGCCAATCCGCGCACGCCGTCGGTTCCAAATAATCTAGACATCCCCCCAAGTCTAGTTGACGCGGTCTACTCGACGCGCGCCTGCCGTCCTTCCCCGCACCTCTCCCCCTCACCCATCGAGTGAGCCGTTCGTGCGCGATACAGGCCTGGATCGAGCACCAACGGCTCACTCGATCAGCAAAACCAGGCAGCGGGGGACGCGAAAGCCCGCCGAAACGTGTGTTCCGGCGGGCTTTAGCGGATCCCACTCCGTGGCAAGGCCACGGACGGGGATGATTAGCGCTTGGAGTACTGCGGTGCCTTGCGGGCCTTCTTCAGACCGGCCTTCTTACGCTCGATCACGCGGGCGTCGCGGGTCAGGAAGCCGGCCTTCTTCAGCGTCGCACGGTTGTTCTCGACGTCGATCTCGTTCAGCGAGCGGGCCACACCCAGACGCAGCGCACCGGCCTGGCCGGAGGGGCCACCGCCGTGGATGCGGGCAATGACGTCGTAGGCACCGTCCAGGTCGAGGACCCGGAACGGCTCGTTGACTTCCTGCTGGTGCAGCTTGTTCGGGAAGTAATCGGCCAGTTCACGGCCGTTCACAATCCACTTGCCGCTACCCGGGACAACCCGGACGCGGGCAATGGCTTCCTTGCGGCGGCCAACGGCGGCACCGGAAACGGTCAGCGCCGGGCGCTCCTTCTTGGGGGCGGCTTCCGCGGCAGCGGAGCTTTCCGAGGTGTAGCTGGTCAGTACTTCTTCGTCAGCCGCGGCGGCTTCCGTGTTCAGCTCTTCAGTGTTCTGAGCCACGATTCTCCTTGTATAAATTTGGGTTGGTGGCCAGGACTACTGGGCGACCTGGGTGATTTCGAAAGACTTGGGCTGCTGCGCGGCGTGCGGGTGCTCGGCACCCTTGTACACCTTGAGCTTGCCCAGCTGCTGGGCAGCCAGGGAGTTCTTCGGGAGCATGCCGCGGATGGCCTTCTCCACGGCGCGGACCGGGTTGGTCTCCAGCAGTTCCGCGTAGTTGACGCTGGACAGGCCGCCCGGGTAACCGGAGTGCCGGTAGGCGCGCTTCTGCTCGAGCTTGGCGCCGGTCAGGGCCACCTTCTCCGCGTTGATGATAATGACAAAGTCGCCCATGTCGATGTGAGGTGCAAAGGTCGGCTTGTGCTTTCCGCGCAGCAGTGTTGCGGTCTGGCTGGCAAGACGGCCTAGGACAACGTCTGTGGCGTCAATGACGTGCCACTGGCGGTTGATGTCGCCGGGCTTCGGGGTGTACGTACGCACGGTTTTTGCCTTCATTTCTTGTTCTTGGTGGCGCTGACTGGTCGGTTACGCCTGCTATCTATGCGCTACCGGAACAGAGGTGAGGGCTCCATGCAACCAGTAATCCAAAGGTCCCGATCACACCCGCTGGTTCAACGCTCTGCAACTGAGCTACCGGACGGGCGCGCGCTATCGAGATAGGACACGCACAACGACTATCAACAGTACCGCGAGAGACGGCCGAAGGTCAAAAGCGGCACAGGCGGCCTACTGGCCGACGGCCTCAGTTGCCCTCGGGGGCCAGCCGCACGGCCCGGGTCAGGGCAGCACGGGCCACCAGACCGTCTTCGTCCGGATAGCTGACCTCCTCCAGAACCAGCGGATGCGGCGGGGCCAGCACCGACTTGGCGTCCCGTTCCCGGGCCAGCAGCCGCTGTTTCAGCCAATCCGGCTCCTCGATGCCCTCCCCCACGCGCAGTGCCGAGCCGACCAGGGCACGGACCATGTTGTGGCAGAACGCATCGGCCTGCACCGTGACCGCAATGACGCCCTCCGGGTTGCGCGCAAATTCGAAGCGCTGCAGTTCCCGGACGGTGGTGGAGCCTTCCCGGGGTTTGCAGAAGGCACGGAAGTCCTGCTCCCCCAGCAGTTGTGCAGCGGCGGCGTTGAGCCGGGCCACGTCCAGGTGCTCCTTGTGCCAGAGCGTGT
The DNA here is from genome assembly GCA_035475875.1 of Micrococcaceae bacterium. Taxonomy (GTDB): domain Bacteria; phylum Actinomycetota; class Actinomycetes; order Actinomycetales; family Micrococcaceae; genus Arthrobacter_M. Next base: position 3,989 of record DATIMB010000340.1, on the reverse strand, counting down.
TGTGGCGCAGCAGCGGGTCCCACTGCAGCGCCGCGTCGGCGATGCGGTAGCTGTAGCGGCGCCAAAGGGCCCCGAAGCGGGCGTCGAAACCGGCAGGCGCCAGCCGGGCACGGTGGACCTCCACGGCCCCGGCCAGCGGACCCAGGACCCGGCTCAACGCGCCGCGCAGCCGCCGGAGCAGCGCCACGGATGGTTCCAGGTCGTGGCCGCGGCGCAGTCCGTCCCATTCCGCCGCGCTCAGGTCCAGGTGCACCACCTGGCCGCGGGCGTGCACGCCGGCGTCCGTCCGTCCGGCCACGGTGACCCGGACTGGCCGGCGGATCAGCAGCGCGAGGGCCTCTTCGAGCGTTCCCTGGACCGTGCGCCGGCCAGGCTGCACCGCCCACCCGCTGAACGGCCCGCCGTCGTACCCCAGGTCCAGCCGGATACGCAGGAACCCGCCGTCCCCCTCAACGGGGGCGGCGGGTTCCTGGTTGTTCATGGCTCTAAGCTAGCGCGAAGCGGATCAAGCCGGAGTCCGGGCGCAGCGGCCCGGACTCGGAGCCTACTTCTCGTCTTCGGTCTTTGCCTCTGCCGCGTCAGCCTCAACGGCCTCGGCCGCGGGGGCCTCAGCGGTCTCAGCCTCGGCCGCGGGGGCCTCTTCAGCGGTCTCAGCTTCGGCGGCGTCAGCCACAGGAGCCTCAGCCTCGTTAGCCTCGGCGGCAGCTTCCTCAGCCTCAACCGGAGCCTCAGTGGGGGCGGCCTTGGTGGCCTTCTCCGCTTCGGCGACGACGGCCTGCTTCGGGCTCGTCGGCTCCAGCACCAGTTCGATGACGGCCATCGGGGCGTTGTCGCCCTTGCGGGGGCCGATCTTGGTGATGCGGGTGTAGCCGCCGTCGCGGTTCTCGACTGCCTTGGCAATGTCGGTGAACAGCTCGTGGACGACGCCCTTGTTGCTGATCAGCGCCAGCACACGACGGCGGGAGGCCAGGTCGCCGCGCTTGGCGAAGGTGACCAGACGCTCGGCGTAGGGACGCAGGCGCTTGGCCTTGGTCTCCGTGGTGGTGATGCGCTTGTGCTCGAACAGGGCTGCGGCCAGGTTGGCGAGCATCAGGCGCTGGTGTGCCGGGCTGCCTCCGAGGCGCGGACCCTTAGTGGGGGTAGGCATGGTGTTTTCTCCTCAAGTGTTGGCAGGTCAGTTGTTGATGGGCCGGTCCGCCATAGGACCGGTACTGGCCAGCCGAAGTGTGTTGTTCGTCTTAGAGCTCGTCGTCGCCGTAAGCGTCGTCGTTCTCATCAAGGGCTGCAGCGCGGGCCGCGAGATCGAAGCCTGGAGGGGAATCCTTCAGGGACAGACCGAGCTCGACGAGCTTTGCCTTGACCTCGTCGATGGACTTGGCACCGAAGTTCCGGATGTCCATCAGGTCAGCCTCGGAGCGAGCAACGAGTTCACCCACGGAGTGGATGCCCTCACGCTTGAGGCAGTTGTAGGAACGGACGGTCAGGTCCAGGTCCTCGATCGGCAGGGCCATGTCTGCTGCCAGTGCGGCATCAGTCGGGGACGGGCCAATCTCGATACCCTCGGCCGAGGTGTTCAGCTCACGGGCCAGGCCGAACAGCTCCACCAGGGTGGTGCCGGCGGAAGCAACGGCATCGCGCGGAGCGATGGCCGGCTTGGTCTCGACATCCACCACCAGGCGGTCGAAGTCGGTGCGCTGCTCAACACGGGTCGCTTCCACGCGGAAAGTGACCTTCAGGACCGGCGAGTAGATGGAGTCGACCGGGATGCGGCCGATCTCCTGGTCGCCGGACTTGTTCTGCGCAGCGGAAACGTAACCGCGGCCGCGCTCGATGGTCAGTTCAAGCTCGAACTTGCCCTTGGAGTTCAGCGTGGCGATGTGCAGGTCCGGGTTGTGGAACTCGACGCCGGCCGGCGGGGCGATGTCCGCAGCGGTGACGACGCCGGGTCCCTGCTTGCGCAGGTAGGCGACGACGGGCTCGTCGTGCTCCGAGGAGACGGACAGGCTCTTGATGTTCAGGATGATCTCGGTGACATCTTCCTTGACACCGGGAACCGTGGTGAACTCGTGCAGCACGCCATCGATCCGGATGCTGGTGACAGCTGCTCCGGGGATGGAGGACAACAGGGTACGGCGGAGGGAATTGCCGAGGGTGTATCCGAAGCCTGGCTCCAGCGGTTCAATGACGAAACGGGAACGGTTTTCGGAAACGACTTCTTCAGATAGGGTGGGGCGCTGTGCAATGAGCACTTGGGGTTTCCTTTCAGCGAGCATCCGCTATATGACGCAACACAGGTGGTGGAAAGAACGGTCTAAGTCTTAACGCCCGGCGAGTTGGCCCGCCCTGCGGTCCGGAAAACGGATCGGCAGGTGCGAGCCAACTCGGGCAGGCTGCTTAGACGCGGCGGCGCTTGGGCGGACGGCAGCCGTTGTGGGCGCTGGGGGTGACGTCCTGGATGGAGCCGACCTCGAGGCCAGCGGCCTGCAGCGAACGGATGGCCGTCTCCCGTCCGGAGCCCGGACCCTTGACGAACACGTCGACCTTGCGCAGGCCGTGCTCCTGGGCGCGCTTGGCAGCGGCTTCGGCGGCCATCTGGGCCGCGAACGGAGTGGACTTGCGCGAACCCTTGAAGCCAACCTCGCCGGCGGAAGCCCAGGAGATGACGGCACCGTTGGGGTCCGTGATGGACACGATGGTGTTGTTGAAGGTGCTCTTGATGTGCGCCTGGCCCAGCGCGATATTCTTCTTATCCTTGCGACGCGGCTTACGGACCGCTCCACGAGTCTTCGGGGGCATTTTTTCTCCTACAGAAAGTTATTGGGGAACGCCGGCGCTATCAGCGTCCGGCCTTCTTCTTGCCGGCGACGGTGCGCTTCGGGCCCTTGCGGGTGCGGGCGTTCGTCTTGGTGCGCTGGCCGTGTACCGGCATGCCGCGGCGGTGGCGGATACCCTGGTAGCTGCCGATTTCGACCTTGCGGCGAATGTCGGCTGCCACCTCACGGCGGAGGTCACCCTCAACCTTGTAGTTGCCCTCGATGTAGTCGCGCAGCTGAACCATTTCAGCGTCGGAGAGGTCCTTCACGCGGACGTCCGGGGAAATCCCGGTCTCTGCCAGGGTCTGGTGTGCACGGGTCTTGCCCACGCCGTAGATGTATGTAAGCGCTACTTCCAACCGCTTTTCGCGGGGAAGGTCTACGCCAGCGAGACGTGCCATAGTGGCGGTACTCCTTGTGTAAACCGGAGGTCGTAGGCAGTACACCCACACCTATGGTGTGGCCCCGGCCTCCGACCGGGGGTACGCCTGCTGCCCTCGGAGTCCTCCGAAGTCCAGCGGATCATCCGCTGGGTGCAGCCGGCTTGTGCTGCCTTTATTTACTTACGTGGGTAAAGCAAGTGCCGGGAACTTCCCTGGGTAAGGGAAATTAGCCCTGGCGCTGCTTGTGGCGCGGGTTCTCGCAGATCACCATGACTCGACCGTTACGGCGAATCACCTTGCACTTCTCGCAGATCTGCTTGACGCTCGGCTTGACCTTCATGGCATTCCTTTGCGTGTTTTGCAGTTTCGGTTACTTGTAGCGGTAGACAATACGACCACGTGTGAGGTCGTAAGGGCTCAGCTCCACCACTACCCGGTCCTCGGGAAGGATCCGGATATAGTGCTGGCGCATTTTTCCTGAGATATGTGCAAGAACGACGTGCTTGTTCGTCAGCTCAACACGAAACATCGCGTTGGGCAGCGCTTCAGTCACAACGCCCTCGATCTCAATGACCCCGTCTTTCTTGGCCATATCCTCCGCTAACTTTGGTTGGACCCTGAAGCAGGGATCTGGTAAAAATCCCAGCAGGGGGCTACGTTTACTACTTGATTTGGTTTTTTGCCTGGATGCGCCGGTTGGACCGGCACGACGGCAGAACCGCGCAAGAGCGCAGACAACCAACAAATAACTCTACGCCAGAACTGGAATTAAGTTAAATCCGCTCTATACTGG
>DATIMB010000339.1:0-6584 GCA_035475875.1 Micrococcaceae bacterium | reverse complement strand
CCCTGCGACTGGATCGGTAGGGTCCGGTCTACGCCTGGTCGGGTATGACGTCAACCTTGCTCATCTACTCGTAGAAAACCTCCCCCAAGGCAGGATGCGGTGCCTTATCTGGACATCGTTCCGTGCCTGAGCGTGAAGAGTTCTCCATTGGGGGTCCAGGGTCCTGGCGATTGCGTCCCAACCTGACGGGAGGTAATCATGAATCCTGGATGGCGTCCGTTAGCCGCGTCCCGGCGGTCGGTCATTGCAGGGATGGGCTGTGCGGTGGGACCGGTTGCCGGTGACGTCCCCGGAGCTCTTCGCTGTCGGAGGGCAAATGGAGGGTTTGCACGATGTGCACAGCTTGGGCGTCGGATCGGGTGGTATCGGTGCGGGTCTGCTTCGGATTCGGTACGTTTACGGGACTCGCCAGTGCCTGCAGGGCCGGCAATCCGGTTCGAGTCCCACCCGAGCGGCCGCAAGGTCGCCGGCAGGGTTTTGGACAGTGACTGCCGATCCGTGGCGTGGCAGCTAGTGAAAGTGTGTCCCGCCAACGAGACAAGGCGGTACATCCACAAGCGGGACCGACCCTGCGCGGTAATTGATCCGAAGTCCACCGGGGTGGGGCAATGCGCCGGGACACTGACATCACCAACCTCTGTTCTCGATTTAGTTAGTCCTCCTCTTGAAGGCCGCACCAGTTGGCAATGAACAGCGCGATGCTTTTGGTGATCCGCCGGATGGATTCCACCGAGACGCGCTCGTCAAAGCCGTGGATCGCTTCGGAGACCGGGCCGTACACCATGGTGGGGATGTCCGCGTAGAGGGTGAACACCCGTCCGTCCAGGTATCCAGGGGTGGTGAAGCTCTCGAGCTCGGCGCCGAAGGCCTGCCGGTGGGTGCTTTCCAGCAGCGATTCGGCCTCGCTGCCCGGTTCCAGGACGTACCCTTCAGAGAAGAAACCCGTCTTCGTGGCGGTCGCGTGAATGGCCGTTTCGCCGTCGCCCAGGCGGTCCAGGCATTCCTGCAGTTCCGTCCAGGCTTGGCTGGCGCTGATGCCCGGGTAGATCGCGGCACGGACATCAAACTCGCACCACGCCGGAACGCTGGAGGGCCAGTCACCACCGATGATCTTGCCGAAGTTGAAGTTGATGGGATGGTCAAGGTCTTCGAAGTAGCGGTGCTCGCTCTTGTCCAGGTTCCATTTTGCCTCCACCTCACGAAGTGCGGTCATCGCTGTGTAGGCGGCGTCGATGGCGTTGAAGCCTGTGCCCATTTCCCGTGGGTGGGTGGGGTTTCCGCTTACCCGGACCTTGAACCAGAGCACGCCTACGTTGGCGCGCACCAGCATGTCTTCCTCGGGTTCGGGGATGATGACGGCGTCGGCGCGGTAGCCGCGCAGGAGTGCGGCGAGCGAGCCGTTTCCGGTGCATTCCTCTTCGACCACGGACTGGACATGGATGCGCCCGGCGGGTTGGTATCCGGCGGCCCGGATGGCGTCGAAGGCGAAGAGGTTCGCCGCCAAGCCGGCCTTCATGTCTCCGGCGCCGCGGCCGTACATCCAGCCGTCCAGGATTGGAGCGTCCCAGGGAGAGCGGGACCAGGCTTCCGCCGGTCCTTCGGGGACGACGTCGACGTGGCCGTTAAGGATGAGGGAGCGGCCGCTTTCGGTGGCGGGAGTGTAGGTTCCGACGACGTTGGTCACGTTCTGGTAGGACACGGTGACCGGTCCGAAGCCTTCGTGCTCGGCGAGGTCCTCGGGATCGAGTTCCCAGCGGTCCATCCGGAGGCCGCGCTGTGCCATGGCTTCGTACAGCAGGTCCTGGGCGCTCCCTTCCTGGGTGCGCAGTGAGGGGTGCTTGACCAGTTCCTGGGTGAAGGAAAGCTGTGCGTCGAAGGATGCGTCCACGGCGTCGAGGATCCGCTGGGCTTGTTCTGCAGTGATCATATTCTTCTCCGGGCTGGAATGCGGTCGGGGAGCCGTTGGTGGAACTGCTCCCCGACGTGGTTGTTGTGCTTGTTCCTTTGGACTTGCTGTTGCGGGTGTTACTTGTCGCTGACCAGCCGCTTGTCCTGCACGCGGAGGCGTTCACCGATGAAGCCGCCCAGCGCGGTCAGCAAGGAGATGATCAGCAGGATCAGGGCAGCGCCCCAGGATTTGTTGCCGGAGGCTCCGAGCATCGCGGTGGCCAGCAGTGGCATGAATCCGCTGGTGGCGCCGGCGATGTTGTAGCCCAGGGCGACGCCGGAGTAGCGCAGCTTGGCCGGGAAGAGTTCGGTCAGCAGGGCGCCGTTGACGGCGTACGCGACGGCGATGAGCATGATCCCGATGGTGATGGCCAGCGTGATCAGCAGCGGCGACTTGGTGTCAACCATGGCGAACAGGGGGAAGGCCGCGATGGCGGTGAGGATGCCGCCCCACATGGTCACCATGCCGGGACCGATCTTTTCCGCCAGCCGGCCCATCAGGACTGTGACGACAATCTGGGCCACGGCGGCCACCAGGGTGGCGTTGACCATCACGTTGCGGTCCACATGGAGGGTGTTGGAACCGTAGCTGACCATGAAGGTGGTGATCATATAGAAGCCGCCGACACCCAGCAGGGCGGCGAGGATCGCAATAACCAACCGGCCGCCGGCGCGGCGGATCACGTCGAGGGCCGGAACCTTGACCGTCTCCGCTTGGGCCACCAGGTCCTTGAAGATGGGGGACTCTTCAACCTTGAGCCGGATCCACAGCGCAATCAGCACCAGCGGGAAGGCCAGCAGGAAGGGGATGCGCCAGCCCCAGGCATCGAAGGTCTTGGACGGGAAAAGCAGGACAAGGGTGAAGGCGCTGGAAGAGAGAAGCGTTCCCACCGGGGACCCGATCTGGACCATCGCCGCGAAGCGGCCGCGCTTTTCCACCGGGGCGTGTTCGACGGCCATGGTTACCGCACCGCCCCATTCGCCTCCGACTGCCAGACCCTGCACCAAACGCAGGACAGCCAGCAGGATAGGGGCGGCCAGTCCAATGGTGCCGAAGTCGGGCAGGAAGCCGATCAGCCCGGTGGCCAGGCCGATCATGACGATCGTTGCCAGCAGGGCGGGACGGCGGCCATACTTGTCCCCAATGTAGCCGAAGATGATCGCGCCGATCGGCCGGGCGGCGAACCCGACGCCGAAGGTGGCGAAGGATGCCAGCAGGGCTGCGGTGGGATTGAGATCGGTGAAGATGAGCCGGTTGAAAACCAGGGCAGCGGCGGTGCCAAAGAGGTAGTAGTCATACCATTCCAGCGCCGTTCCGACGAACGCAGCGCGGGCAATCCGGCCGGCGTCCTTGCCGGAAATGATGGGAGGGGCGCCTTGGGCGCCGTGGATCGATTGCGACGTCGTCACGAGGATAGGCCTTTCGAGCTGGTTGGCGTCGGCACCGGAGGTCGTTCTTCCGGGCAGAAGCGGAATGACTTTGAGCCTAGAGGAGTGGTAATGACCTATACAATGACGATTTTCACCCAATTCTCGATTGCCGTTTGGGCTAATCCACAATTCATGACTTGCCGTCCCCGTAAAGGCTGAGGGCGACCAGCGCACGGGCCGCTTGTGCAGGAACCGTCATGTCCAGGCCCATGATCTCGGAGATGGCATGCAATCGGTTGACCACGGTATTCCTGTGGCAATACAACTCCTCCGCGGTTTGCTTGATGGACCCTGTCCGGGAGTAGCTGCGGGCCACTTGCAGCAGGCGCTGCCTCTCGTGCGGGGTGCAGCCATCCAAGGCTCCGTGCACCCGGGCGGAAAATCCGGGCAGTGTCGCCTCCAGAAGCTTGCCGGCAATTCCCATCCAGCTATCCGCAACGGTGGTCAGGCCCCCCGCCGGCCGGCCGTGCCGGGCCAGGACCAGGGCCGATGCTGCGGCGTGGGGGACTTGGGAGAGTCCGTCCACGGCAGGAACGTATCCGGCCGGAAAGTCCGGCATTTCGTCAGGCCAGGCACGCCCCTTCCTGTACGTGCGGAAGAGGTAAAGGCTCCCCGCAGCTTCATATGCATAGGTGCGGAGATCGGATTCGTGCTGCCGCTGTGCCACGGGAACGCTGTCTCCGGTGACGGCGAGCACTTCGAAGGTATCGTTGGCCCTGATCCCGAGCGCCTTCGCGATGTCTCTCACCTCGTCGGAACCGGGCAGGTCCGCGCTGAAAAGCCGGGAGAGCAGGCGTTGGCGGTAAAGCCGCTGATCACGCGCCAGCAGGGCCTCCTCCTCGGAAAAGGCCTGCTGGATGCTGCTCAGATAGCGTTCGACGATGTCCAGCACCAGGTCCATGTTGGACACCAGTACAGCGATGCCGTCATCGCTGGCGACCCTTTCCAACCCCTTCCAGAGCACGCGGAAATCGTTGCGCACCGCCTTCAGGAAGGCATCCAGCGGGACGCCCTGCCGGGCGCGGCGGGTGGCGACGTCCCTGGGCAGGGACCGCAGGTCCTCGGGCAGTTCCTGGCCGGCCATCAGATACAGGAACATGTCCATGGTGTCTACAGCGGTCCGGAAGACGTCCTCTTCCGGCACCTGGGCTTCGCCATAGGAAACGGCGGAGAAAAGCTGCAGGAAGTCGGTGACCAGAGAATCCCGCTGAGCCCAGAGAAGCTGGATCAGCTTCACCCATTCTGTTTGGGCGGCTGGTCCTGGTTGCAGTGTTCGGGAGGGGCGCAGCAATAGCCCAGGAGCTGCCTCTTCACGTTCTCTCACAGATCCATCTTAGGCAATTGCATATCTTTCGGCCGCACAGCTGCGGTAAATGTCTATTGAGTACAGCATTGTCCCAGGATTGAATGGCTGTAGCGCGGCCACGCTGATGGCCGCAGCTGCTTCTGTGGAACCACTGACCGAAGAGGATTCATGCACGTCGATCTCCTGATACGCAACGCGCACATACTGACTCAGGACCCGTCCCATCCGGCGGCCACGAGCCTGTGGGTCCATGACGGAAGGATCCTTGCCGTGGATGAGGACGGGGAATCCGGTGTCGTTCCCCGGCGCACCATAGATGCCGCCGGCGCCACGATTGTTCCCGGCTTCAACGATGCGCATGCGCACAGCGTCTGGTTCGGCCTCACCCTGATGGAGACGGATCTGGGCTCAGTGGCCAGCCTCGAGGATGTCTACCGTCTTATTGCCGATGCCGCCCAGGCATTGGGCGCGGATGAATGGGTTATTGCGGCCGGGTTCAGTCCGATTCTGCTCGGCGGCCAGCAACCGGACCGCGACCGCCTGGACCAGGCCGCGGGCGGCCGCCCGGTCTGGATCAAGCATTCATCCGGCCATGCCTGCACTCTCAACGGTGTTGCGCTGGCGCGGGTTTCGGAGGGCGCGGATCTTACGGCAACGGTCGACGGCGGCCTCGTCGCCTTGGATGCGCAGGGGCGTCCCACCGGACTGCTGGAGGAGAACGCCATGCGCCTTGTCCAGCAGATCATGCTGCCCTACCCGCTGGAAACCATCGAACGCGCCCTTGATCTGGCCACGACGCACTATCTGTCCGAAGGCATCACCAGCGTCACCGACGCCGGCATAGCCGGCGGCTGGATCGGCTACTCGCCGCGTGAATTCGCTGCCTACCAGAACGCCCGGGACAAGGGGCTGCTCAGCGTCCGGATGCAGCCCATGCTGGTCCTGGATGGCCTCCATGATGTTCCCGGACATGCGGACGATCCAATCTCCCGCGGAATCGACGCCGGTATCCGCTCCGGGCTGGGCGATGACTGGCTCCGGCTGGGCCCGGTCAAAATCTTCACCGACGGGTCACTGCTGGGCAGCACGGCATACCTGACCGAGGACTACGCGGGCTGCGAGCACAACCACGGATACCTGCAGATGGACCCCGTGCAACTGCGCCGGTCCGCGCTGGAAGCCTACCGGGCCGGCTGGTCAATGGCTTTGCATGCCATCGGGGACCATGCCGTGGACCACGCCATCGACATCATTACCGAGGCCCAGCGGGAGCACGGGCTCAACGCCCTCCCCAACAGGATTGAGCACGGTGGGGTGGTGCGTCCCGAGCAGCTGGACCGGATGGCGGCCGCGGGTATCGTCCTGGTTCCGCAGCCGCACTTCATCACCGAGTTCGGGGACGGGATGGCGGAATTGCTCGGCGCGGACCGCACCTGCTGGTCCTATCCGGCCAAAGGACTCCTTGACCGCGGTGTGGTCTTACCCGGCAGCTCGGACCGCCCGGTCTCCAAGGGACGGCCGCTGGATGTCATGCAGTCCTTCGTGCAGCGGTTGACCCCGTCCGGCCAGGTCTACGGCCCGGACCAAAGGATCACCGCCGCACAGGCTCTCGCCGCCTACACCACCGGCTCCGCGGCGGCCACCGGCGCTGCCGGCAATAAGGGAAAGCTGGCACCGGGATTCCTGGCCGACCTGGTGTTCCTCGACCAGGACCCCACCACGGTGGAAGCCACGCGCATTTCCGCCACCCAAGTACTGGCAACCATGGTCGGAGGAGAAATTCTCTTCGGCTCCGACGTCTTTCCGGCCTCCGCAGGCACCGATCAGCTCGCTACAACATGAAGGAACAGCAACTCATGAGCAACGCACATCACGACTTTCTCACCGACTTCGCCACGAT
>DATIMB010000338.1:0-4103 GCA_035475875.1 Micrococcaceae bacterium | reverse complement strand
TCCTGCCACGCGCCGCAAGGCCCGACGTTCCTGCAGGTCGGCCTGGTCGCCGTCGTAGTCGCCGTGTTCCCCGTGTTCGCCGTCCAGTTCGGAGATGGCCTGCGCCCTGCCGGTGATGGCCCGGCCGGTGCGTCCCGGCGTGGCCGCCGTGTGCGCTCCCCCCGAGATGGCCGGGTTAGCCGACGACTTTGCTGCGTGGGCTGCGGCTCCTGCGTCCTTGGCCAGGATGCGGTCGATCACCGCCTGGATTTCGGCCGGTGTCATGTCCTGGCCTGCACTGGTGCCGTTGCCGGTGCCGGTGCTGCTGCCGTTGCCGGCGCCGTTGCTGGTGCCGTCGCCGGTGCTGCTGCTTTCGTCGCCGTGGGCTGCGTTCGGATTGGTCATGGTCTCCTTTGAAGGCTCTTGCTTAATATCGTAGTCCCGGGTACGGACATTGTTCCGGGGTGGGGCGTCCTGCAATGGGACTGCGGGGTCCTGCAATGGGGACGCCGAAAGAGGGGAATCAGGCTGGGTCAATGGTTGTCCTTAAGCGATCTCGGCAGGCACGGAGTGGTGTCTCAACGCGCCGGTTCTGAAAATGCCGGTAGAAAGTCCGTTGTCCACAGGAACCGCTTGAGGCGGTACGCGGGACGGCCGGGCTCAAATCACTTAATATCCATGGCTCTATTCTATCAGGGGACGCCCCTGGCTCCGCCCAACGCCGCGGCCCTGCGCCAGCGCGCCGGGCTTCCAGCCACTTAGGGCTGCCTAGATACCGTTTCGCACCGCCTTAGGCCTGCCTAGATACCTTTTCGCACCGCTGCACACTACTCTGGCGGATTATGGGTTCCGATCACTCCAGTGCCGACCACTACTTCAGCGCGCAGCCCGCAGGACCGGAAAAGCGTCGGCCCCTGACGGTGGTCCTGGACGGCGAGAGCCGGAATCTGACGACCTCCGCCGGCATCTTCAGCCCGGACGGGGTGGACAAAGGGACCGCCATCCTGCTGGCCGAGGCTCCGCCGCCCTCCCCCACCGGCAACCTGCTGGACATTGGCTGCGGCTGGGGTCCCGTGGCGCTGACCCTGGCGCTGCGCTCCCCCGAAGCCAGCGTCTACGCCGTCGACGTTAATTCCCGTTGCGTGGCGCTGACCAACGACAACGCCGCGGCCCTGGGCCTGGGCAACGTCACGGCAAGCCGGCCGGAGGAGGTTGATGCAGCGCTGGAGTTCAGCACCATCTGGTCCAACCCGCCCATCCGGGTGGGCAAGGAGGAGCTGCACGCCCTGCTGCTGCACTGGTTGCCGCGCCTGGCTCCGGGCGGGAGCGCGTACCTGGTGGTCCAGAAGAACCTGGGTTCCGACTCGCTGCAGCGCTGGCTGGACGCCCAGCTGCGCGGACGCTTCCCCGCTGCCGGCTTCAGGGTCAGCCGGGAGAGCACAGCCAAGTCATTCCGGATCCTGAAGGTGGCCAGGCCGGACTGACGGTTGGACTCAGGACTGCCGGAATCAGGCCAGCACTCCGCTGGCCACGATGACGGCAGGACCGCTTAGTTCCACGTGTTCGGTGCCGTCGGCAGCGGCCACGAACCGCACGCCTACCTGGCCGCCGGGGACCTTCACCAGCCAGGAGTCGGGTGCGCCGGTTCCGGCCCAGAACCGGGTCGCCGCCGCGGCCGCGCAGGCACCGGTTCCGCAGGATTGGGTCTCCCCGACGCCGCGCTCATGCACCCGCATCGTGATCAGCCCCACCCCGTCGGCCACCAGCGGGTCCGCGGGTACGGCGAACTCCACGTTCGTCCCGTTTGCGGGGACGGGTTCGACGGCGGGTGCCCTGGTGAGGTCGGTGTCAGCCAGTTCCCCCTCGTGCGCCAACGCGACGACGGTGTGCGGGTTGCCCATGCTCACCGACAGCGCCGGACGGGCCACTTCCAGGCCAGCGGCCTCAACCAGCGAATCGGTGCCGCGCACCCTTGCGGTCTCCGGATAGATGAAGGTCCACGGTCCCATGTCCACCGCGTACCCCTCGGAAGTGCGGAGCACCTTCTTCACGCCGCCCCGGGTGCCGATGGTCAGCGCCTCTCCCGGTGCCAGGCTGATGAGCCGCTGCGCGATCAGGAAGTGGACGAAAACGCGCACCCCGTTACCGCACATTTCGGACAGCGAACCATCGGCGTTGCGGTAGTCCATGAACCATTCCGCCGCCGGGTCGCTCTCCAGCAGGGTCCGCCCCTCGGGCAGCAATCTGGAAGGCACCGCCCGGATCAGTCCGTCGGCTCCGATCCCCCGGTGCCGGTCGCACAGCGCAGCCACGGCGGCTGCGGAGATTTCACGGACCCCGTCGGGATCGGCCACCAGGACAAAGTCGTTGCCGGTGCCGTGGCCCTTGGAGAAGCCCAGCCCCTGCAGGGATGCCAGGGGGCCTGCAGGTACCGGAGCGGCACCGGCTGCCAGGACATGGCCGGCTGCTCGGTCGGCGGCTGCCGGCGACGGCGATGGACCGGACACGGCGGTGCTGGCGGCTTGGGAGGGGGTCGTCATCTTTTAAGCCTACGCCAACGGGCTCGGGGAGCTTTTCCCCGCACCCGGGCGGGAGCGGGCCGGCAACGCCTCAGCGCCGGCTGCCCTGATATGGTCCAGCGCGGCGGCCAGCAAGTCCGGCCGCTGCCAGTCGAACCAGCCGATCCGCGGGTCGGCCCGGAACCAGGTCAGTTGCCGGCGGGCGAACTGCCGGGTGGCAATGATGGTTTCCTCGCTGGCCTGCGCCACCGTGGAACCGCCGTCGAGCACGCGCAGGAACTGCTGGTAGCCCAGCGCCCGGGAGGCGGTCCTGCCCTCGCGCAGGCCGCGCCGCTCCAGCCCGGCCACCTCCGCCACCAGGCCGGCCTCCACCATCCGGTGCACCCGCTCGGCCAGCCTGCCATGGAGCACCGCCCGGTCAATGGACAGTCCGATCTGCACCGCCGGCTGGAAATACTCGCGCTCCGGCATAAAGGAACTGAAGGGCCGGCCGGTCAGCTCGTACACCTCCAGCGCCCGCACCAGCCGCCGGCCGTCGCCGATCCGCCCCGCGGAGACGGGGTCGACGCCGGCCAGTCGCTGCTTCAGCGCCTCAAAGCCCAGCGTTTCCAGCTCCGTCTCCAGCCGCCGTCGGACATCATCCCGGGTGCCGGGAAACTCCAGCACGTCCAGCGCCGCCCGCACATACAGCCCGGAACCGCCGGCCAGGACCGGAACCTTGCCGCGGCGCCGGATGTCGGCGAAGGCGGCGCGGGCCAACTGTTGGAAGTCCGCTACGCTGGCCTCCTGGCGCACGTCCAGGATGTCCAGCAGGTGGTGCGGGATGCCGCGTCGCTCGGCCAGTGGCATCTTCGCCGTGCCGATGTCCATGCCCCGGTAGAACTGCATCGAATCGGCGTTCACCACCTCCCCGTCCAGCGCCCGGGCCAGCGCCACCGCCAGATCCGACTTTCCGGAGCCGGTAGGTCCGACGACGGCGACCACCGGCAGGGCGGCCGGCGGCACGGCCGCGGGGATCACTTCACCCGGACCGGCAGCGACGGCATACCCAGCGACACGGCCTTCTTAACTGCTGAACCCGCTCCCGGGGTAGGCGCGGCGCAGGAATCGGCCTGCGAACGGTCCCAAGCATCTCCGGCACGGGAGCGTCGCAGACTGTACCCGCCCGCTGTGCCGTGGTCGGCGACCGGATCCGCGACCAGATGGAAAGCCGCGGCCTCCGTGACCGTAACGGTGACCAGATCCCCGGGCCGGGGACGCTCGGCCCCCTCGGGCACGGAAAAGTGCACCAGCCGCTGGTCCTGTGCACGGCCGGAAAGCCTGTGTGTTTCCGCCGACTTACGGCCCGACTGGGCAGTCACCATTACCTCGACGCGCCTGCCCACCTGCTTGGCGTTCTCTTCCGCCGCGATCCGGTCCTGCAGCGCGGTGAGTCGCTCGAAACGCTCCTGCACCACGGCCTTGGGCAGCTGGTCCGGCAGCTCGGCGGCCGGCGTGCCGGGACGCTTGGAGTACTGGAACGTGAAGGCCGTGGCAAAACGGGACTTCTCCACCACGTCCAGGGTGGCCTGGAAGTCCTCCTCGGTTTCACCAGGGAATCCGACA
>DATIMB010000337.1:0-2775 GCA_035475875.1 Micrococcaceae bacterium | reverse complement strand
CCCCGCCGGCTCCGGCCGGGCTCGGGAGATGCCCGTCGGCTGCGGTAAACTTGAGGCTTTGGCCCACCCTTGACGCCCCGGTGCAGACGTACCGCAGGGCAAGGAGCCAATCAATGAAAGAAGCACAGTGTCCCAAGACGTCCTCTCCCCCACGTCCCCCGCACGGGCCAACGAGATTACGGCCCAGGCCGCCCGCCGTCGTACCTTCGCAGTGATCTCCCACCCCGACGCCGGGAAGTCCACCCTGACCGAAGCGCTGGCCCTGCACGCCAAGGTGATCGGCACCGCCGGAGCCACCAATGGCAAATCCAACCGCCGGGAAACGGTCTCGGACTGGATGCAGATGGAGAAGGACCGCGGCATCTCGATCAGCTCCGCCGCGCTGCAGTTCTCCTACCGGGACACCGTGATCAACCTGCTGGACACCCCCGGCCACGCGGACTTCTCCGAGGACACCTACCGGGTGCTGGCCGCCGTCGACTGCGCCGTGATGCTCATTGACGCGGCCAAGGGCCTGGAAACGCAGACCATGAAGCTGTTCGAAGTCTGCCGCCAGCGCGGGCTGCCGATCATCACCGTGATCAACAAATGGGACCGCCCGGGGCTTGATGCGCTGGCGCTGATGGACGAAATCACCGAGCGCACCGGGCTGCTGCCGATGCCCCTGACCTGGGCCGTCGGGATTGCCGGCGACTTCCGCGGAGTCTGGGACCTGCAGCAGGACCGGTTTGTCCGCTTCACCCGCAACAACGCCGGAGCCAACATCGCGCTGACCGAATACTTCACCCCCGAGGAGGCCGCCGCCGCGCAGGGGGATGTCTGGACGGAAGCGGTGGATGAGGCGGGTCTGGTGGTCGAGTCCAACCTGGCCTTCGACGCGGAAAGCTTCTACTCCGGCAAGGCGACCCCCATCCTTTTTTCCTCTGCAGCGCTGAACTTCGGCGTGAAGGAACTCCTGGACGCACTGGTGGATTTCGCCCCGCCCGCCGCGCCTCGGCCGGATGTGGAGGGCGAAGCACGGCCGGTGGAGGCGCCTTTCTCCGGATTCGTTTTCAAGGTCCAGGCCGGGATGAACCAGGCACACCGCGACCATGTGGCCTTCATCCGTGTCTGCTCAGGCATGTTTGAACGCGGCATGGTGGTCACGCAGACCCGCACGGGGAAGTCCTTTGCCACCAAGTACGCGCAGCAGGTCTTCGGCCGGGAGCGCGAGGTGATCGACCAGGCCTTCCCCGGGGACGTCGTCGGGCTGGTCAACGCCTCGGCGCTGCGGGTGGGCGACAGCCTCTATCTGGAGCGTGCCGTGGAGTTCCCGGCCATTCCGCTCTTCGCCCCCGAGCATTTCCAGGTGGCCCGCTCCAAGGACCCCAGCCGGTACAAGCAGTTCCGCCGCGGGATCGATCAGCTGGAACATGAGGGCGTCATTCAGGTGCTGCGCTCAGACCTGCGCGGCGACCAGGCCCCGGTGCTGGCCGCCGTCGGACCCATGCAGTTCGAGGTGGTGGAGGACCGGATGACGCACGACTTCAACGCCCCGATGCGGCTGGAACGGTTGCCGTATTCGCTGGCGCGGCTGACCACGCCGGAGGCGATGGCCACGCTGGGACTGGTGCACGGCGCCGAGGTGCTGGTCCGCACGGACGGCGAATACCTGGCGCTGTTCAACGATGTCTGGGCCCTGCGCCGGGTCCAGAAGAACCATCCGGATCTGTCCCTGGTGCCGATCGGGACGCAGAGCCCTAACTGATTCCCCTGGCTAATCCACCCGGCTAATTCTGCTGGCTAATTCTCCTTGATGACCCGCTGCAGGTCCGCGGCGGCAGTGTCGCGCAGTTCCTCCAGCTGGCGCAGCCGCTCCAGGGTGATGGCGCCCTTGTTGTAGTCCGCTTTGGCGTGCGCCACCTGCCGGTTGGCTTCCTCCAGGTTGTCCTGCGCACTTTTGACCGTGTTCACGTACCGAATTTCGCTCATACCGGCATCATGGCACCGTTTGGGCGGGCCCGCCAGCGGACTCGCCGGGCCCCGGTGGGTAGCCGGAATCCAGTGTCTGCTGGCCGGGACAGCCGGCGAGCACCCGCCGCATGGCATCCTTTTCCGCCTGCGTGACCCATAGCCGGTACGCAGCCTTGACCGAAATCTGTCGGGCCACATACTGGCATCGGAAGGCCTTGTTCGGCGGCAGCCAGCTGGCCGCATCCGCGTCGCTCTTCTGGACGTTGGCGGGACCGTCGACGGCGATCAGGTTCAGCGGATCGTTGGCCAGGCTCTGGCGCTTCGCCGCGGAGAGCTCCTGGGCCCCCTTCTGCCAGGCGTCGCCCAGGGCCACGACATGGTCTATTTGGATGGCCTTGCTGGTATCCGCGCCCCGGGTGAATTCCAGCAGCCGCCCGGTGTAGGGGTCCTCCAGCTGCCCGGCAGCCACCTGGCACAGCGAATCCTCGACCCTCACCGCCTGCCTCAGATCCCGGCGCAGCACGTCATTGCGGGTATCGCAGCCGTTGCCGTCCACATCCAGCCAGGCCTCCCCGAACGCCAGCCTGTCGTAGTTGTTGCGCGGCGCCCGGCCCTTGACCGCCAGAATTTCCAGGACAGCGAGCGCGGCGGCGGGCCGTACCCGCTGTACCGGTCCCGCGGCTCCCGGCGGCCCGGGGCCGACGACGACGGCGGACTGGCTTCCGGCCGGCGGAGTGGGATAGAAACGGGCGCCGATGTACAGGGACACCAACAATCCGGCCAGCGCTGCGGCCGCCAGGACGGCGATGGCCAGTCCCGGCA
>DATIMB010000336.1:0-2416 GCA_035475875.1 Micrococcaceae bacterium | reverse complement strand
CATGGCAGGAACCATGCTCTCCGCGGGCAGGATGTCCGTATGCGGTGTCACGCCGAACGGACAAACCTTCCAGGCCCAGCCACGGCGGCTGTGGCAGGTCCTTGAGACCAACGCTGTCATCGACGGTCAGGACGCCGGCCGCGCCGCACCGTTGCCGGACCAGGCCCGGTTGGGCGGCTTTTGGCTGCCACAGCGTGGAATCTTCGCCGCAGACCTGCTGGTCAGGTACCCCTCCACCTCTCCGGCTCAGGTGGGTACCCCGCTGGAGCCGTTCGAACCGCACAGCATCGCCGAATAAATCGCCAGTTCAGGAGAAAGCAGTATCAGGAGAAAGCCATGAACAAGACAGCCATCAGTCTCACGACAGGACTCGAAGACCCGGAAAGGGTCACCGTCGCGTTCCTTGTCGCCGTGGGAGCCGCCGAACAGGGCAGGCCCACGCTCATGTTCCTCACCAAGGAAGCCGTCCGCATCGCCTTGGCCGGATTCGCGCAGGTCGTGGCCTGCGACGGTTGCCCGCCTCTGGGCGAACTGCTGGACCGGTACCAGAAGGCCGGCGGAACCTTCCTGGTCTGTCCGGTTTGCCTGGACGCCCGGAAGGTTGACAGGTCCGGTTTCGCTCCGAACGCAGAGGCAGGAGGTACCGTGCAATTGTGGAAGTGGATTGGCGAGGAACCCGTCGTCACGTTCAGCTATTGACCAACATCTTCACGCGCCCATTCGGCAAGGCATAGGCGCCGGCAACCGCGGTACGCCGTGGAGGCATAATTGAACCGTGGTGCGCGCTCGGAGTTCCGGCGGGTCGGATCCGGGACCACAACCCCCAGGATCCCCGCTTCCCCCCGGCCCGCTGCAGGCCTTGCCCGTACCGGTGCCGGTGCCCGCACAGGGAGCCGACGTCCTCCGCCGGTCCGAGATCCTGGCGGCGGTGTCGCTGGCCATCGATCTCGGGTTGGGCCAGCCGATGGAACACATGCTGCGCTCCGCGCTGCTGGCGCTGCGCATCGCCGACCGCGTGGGACTTGAGGAATCCCAGCGGGCCAACATCTACTATGCGAACCTGCTCGTCTGGATCGGCTGCCACGCAGACTCCTTCGAACTCGCCGGGCTGTTCAGCGATGACATTGGATTCCGGGCGGACTACTTCCAGGTGGACCAGCGCGGCCTGCCGATGTACCGGGCATTCTTCAACCACACGGGCGCGGCGCTTCCGCCAATGCAGCGCGCCGTGGCCCGCTCCCGGTTTGCGCTCCGTGGCGGGACCGCTGTGCGGAACCTCATCAGTTCGCACTGCATCTCTGCCGGCACGCTCGCCGGCAGGATGGGGCTCGACGACGGACTGGCGGCCCTGCTAGCCAATGCCTTCGAACGCTGGGACGGGAAGGGGCTTCCGGCCGGCAGGAAGGGAACGGAGATACCGCTTGAAATGCGGGTCACCGCCCTGGCCGAGACGGCGGAAGTGTTCCTGCGAAGCCGCGGCCCGGACGGAGCTGCGGCCATGGTCCGGGCACGGTCCGGAACACAGTTCGACCCCGAGCTTGCCGCCCTCTTTGCCGGCGACGCGGACGGCCTGACTGCCGGCCTGCTGGACGGAGACCCATGGCAGGCAGCGCTGGCGGTGGCCCCGGACGATGGCCAGCTGTCAGCGGCCGACTTGGATGCAGTGCTGATGGCAGTAGGGGATTTTGCCGACCTCAAATCGCCATATACGACGGGTCATTCCCGTTCCGTCGCTGCGCTCGCCGCCGAGGCGGGACAGGACTTTGGACTCGGTGCCAGCGCGTCCGCGGTGCTGCGGCGGGCAGGCCGGGTGCACGACCTGGGACGCATGGGCGTTTCCAATGAGGTCTGGGACAAGCAAGGCCCGTTGTCCGAGGCAGACCGCGAGCACATCCGTATGCATCCGTACCTTGGCGAGCGGATCCTGGCCAGGTTGCCGGGGATGAAGGAGGTCGCGGGGCTGGCTGGATCGCACCATGAACGGCTGGACGGCTCCGGCTACCCCCGCGGTCTGACCGGTGATTCCCTCGGAGCCTCCGCACGCATCCTGGCTGCGGCGGATGCCTTCAGGACGTATCTGGAACCTCGGCCGCACCGGCCGGCGATGGGGACAGATGAGGCAGCAGCCCGTTTGCGGAGCGAAGTTGCCGCCGGCCGGCTGGACCCGGGCGCGGCGGAGGCGGTACTGGCCGTGTCCGGTGAACGACGGCGGCACGGCCACGCACCCACACCGGCCAACCTGACACCCCGTGAGATTGAAGTCCTGGCCCTGCTGTGCCAAGGGCAGAATACGATGCAGATTGCTTCAGCGCTGGTCATCTCACGGAAGACCGTCCGCAACCACGTGGAACACATCTACCTCAAAATCGGAGCCAGCAACCGGGTCGGAGCAACCCTGTTCGCCCTGGAGCACGGC
>DATIMB010000335.1:0-3760 GCA_035475875.1 Micrococcaceae bacterium | reverse complement strand
TGCCAGCGGACATGGGCGGCGGAGGGCTGCGGCGGCCGCCTGGACGAACTGCTGGAGGCCGCGGCGGCCCTGCCGGCCGGCGGCCCCAGGATTAATGCCGACGATCCTGCCTTCATTGCCCCGGACAACATGCCGGAACGGGTCAGCGCCGCCGTCCGGCGCACCGGCGAGGTCCTCGCGGACCGCCATGCCGCCGTCGTGCGCTGTATCCTGGACAGCCTCGCTGCAGGTTACGCGCAGACCATCGCCGACGCCGAACGTCTCTCCGGCACGAGGGCGGACACCGTCCATATTGTCGGCGGAGGTTCGCAGAACCGGCTTCTGTGCCAGCTCACGGCGGACGCCACCGGCAGAAGCGTGGTTGCCGGACCGGTTGAGGCCACGGCCCTGGGCAACGTCCTGGTCCAGGCCCGGGCTGCCGGTGTCTTTCGCGGCGGGCTCGCCCAGCTGCGCCAACTCGTTCGAGCTTCCCACCGGCTTGCGACGTTCGAGCCCTCCTTGGCGGCGGCCAAAGGCGCCTAGCGGCATCAGCGTTGGGATGTGGACCGGTTTCTTTGAATTCCGGTCCACAGCTCTTTAAGCTTCGAAATGGTGGATGTATGGGCACCGGCGCCTGTCGAACCGAGGGCAGGACCTCTCTGCCATGCCGCCTCAGACTGACCCGGCAGTGACCGTGGACACGGCCCCTTCACAGTGACCCTTGACACAGTGAATCGTTTCATGATTCGATATTGGAAAGCGCTTACCAAGACTGGAAGCGCAAGGGCTAGCCATTGAAGATCACAGGAGATCCCATGCAAAACCAGACGCCCGAAGCTGCGAAAAAGCCAGTGATGCCGCGCCGCGCAACAATGAGCGGCTGGATCGGCAGCGCGCTCGAATATTACGACTTTTCGATTTATGCGTCCGCCGCGGCGCTGGTCTTCCCGCAGGTCTTCTTCCCGAAGGGTGATCCCTCAATCGCGCTCATCGCGTCGCTGGCAACCTACGGCGTGGGCTACGTCGCCCGCCCGCTCGGAGCGTTCGTGCTCGGCAACCTGGGCGACCGATACGGCCGCAAGAACATCCTCGTCTTCGCGATGCTGCTGATGGGCGTCTCCACATTGCTGGTGGGGGCACTGCCCACCTACCAGCAGGTGGGACTGCTGGCGCCCGTTCTGCTCGTCGTCCTTCGCCTCGTCCAAGGGTTCGCGGTCTCGGGCGAACTAGGCGGCGCCAGCGCCATGATTGTCGAACACTCGCCGGACGGTCGACGGGGCTTCTACTCAAGCTTCGCCCTGCAGGGGACGCAGGCCGGCGGGATCCTCGCATCAGCCAGCTTTATTCCGCTCTCCGGCCTGCTCCCGGCGGCTGACTTTCTGGCCTGGGGCTGGCGGGTGCCGTTCCTGCTCAGTGCCGTAGTGATCGTTGCGGGGTTCATTATCCGCCGGCGCGTGGAGGAAACACCTGCCTTCCTCGAAGAGAAGGAAGCGCGGAAGATCGCCAAGGCGCCTGTACTCCAGGTGTTTCGGGAGAGCGGCGGGGCGGTCTTCAGGGCTATCTGCATGGGACTGGCCAATGTCATTGGCGTAACGGTCGTGGTCTTCGGCGCCGCCTATGCGACCCAGCCGGCCTACGGGATCAAGATGAGTCCCGCCACGTACCTGTGGATGCCTGTGGTGGCAAACGTCGTCGCGATAATCCTCATCCCCTTCTTCGGAAAGCTATCCGACCGCATTGGCCGCCGGCCCCTGATGATCTTCGGCCCGCTCAGTGCCGGAGTGCTTTCGTTCCTCTACCTGTACGCAGTCGGCCAGAAGAATATCGTTCTCACTGTGGTGCTGGCGATCCTGATGTTCGGTGTCCTCTACCAAATGTGGAATGCATCCTTCGCCAGCTTCTTCCAGGAACTGTTTCCGACCCGCACCAGGGTGACAGGCTTCGCGGTTTCCCAGAACATCGCCCTTCTCCTCACCGCGTTCCTGCCCAGCATCTTCACCCTGATTGCACCCCCCGGTTCAAGCATTGTGCCGCTTGCGATCGGCGGACTGACCCTGCTGCTGTCGATTGTCTCAGCGCTGGCAGCGTGGTTCTCCAAGGAGACGGCCAAGCTCAGCCTGGATCAGCTGGGAGTCAGGACGCCTGCTGCCGCGACGGTGGCAGCATCCTCAGGGGACCGGTAATGCGAGACGGCGCCAGCCGGGTTGCCCTTGTCGGGGTCCATGGTTTCGGTATGCACCACCTCCACAACCTCGAACGGCTCCAGGCCGGCGGCGCCGTCAGCCTTGTTGCCGTAGCGGACCCGCATCCGCCTGCCCCCGGATCCCTCCCGCCGGAAACCGCCGTGTTCGGCAGCCTGGACGAACTGCTGGCAGAGACCCCGGCGATTGACCTCGTCATTGTGGCAACTCCCATCCAGACACACACGCCGCTGGCGCTCGCCGCGCTGCCGCATGCAGACCTGTACCTGGAGAAGCCTCCCGTTCCTTCGCTTGCCGAATTCGAGGTCCTTCAGGACGCGGCGAAACGAGCCGGCAGGAGTGTCCAAGTCGGTTTCCAGAGCCTGGGATCCCACGTGCTGGCGGCCATTGACGAGATGCTTGAGGCGGGTGAGATCGGCACCCTCCTCGGCATTTCCGCCACCGGTCGCTGGGTCCGTGACCGCGCCTACTACAAACGCTCGAGCTGGGCGGGCAAACGCCGGCTGAACGGCGTGGACGTTGTGGACGGGGTCGCCACCAACCCGCTGGCACACGCCATCGCCACCGCCTTAAGGATCGCCGGGGCGCGGACGGCGGATGATCTTGCCTGTGTGGAAACGGACCTCTACCGCGCCAACGACATCGAATCCGACGACACATCCATCATCCGGATCCGCACCGCGGCTGGTTTGCCCATAACCTGCGCGCTCACCCTGTGTGCCGCGGAATCCGTGGAACCATACATCACCCTGCAGGGCAGCGAGGGCACCGCGGTGTTCCACTACACCGAAGACCGTTTCAGTGTCCGCACTGCCGCCGGCGAGCGTCACGGTGTATTCGGCAGGGACGATCTCACCGAAAACCTGCTGGAGCACCTGCGAGACCAGTCCTTATCCCAGGATCCAACACCGGCGGTGCCGCTGCTCAGCGCGCTCGCGGACAGCGGCGCCTTCATGCGTGTGGTTGAAGCCGTCCGCACGGCCGAACCTCCTGTGCAGATCGCCGAAGAGCATCTGCTCTGGGTGGGCGAGGGCGATGCCGCCCACGCCGTGGTCACCGGAATCGAAGAGGCCCTGGAGCGTGCGACGGCGGCGCACGCCACCTTCAGTGAACTCGGCCTGCCGTGGGCCCGGCCGGCTGACGCCTCGGCGGAACAGCATTCCCTTCGGGTGTACGAGACCAGTGGGCGGGACGCAGGCCACGGCGGTGCCGGCCAGAGCGGTTCCCCCGCACTGGCCACCCTGCGCAGCGGCGCCGGCATCGCGGCCCGGCTCTCACCGCGGCCCTACCTGCACCCGGTGCGCTCCCTGGCCGGGGTCACGGTGACCGACCATCTGCCGGCGGACCACTCCTGGCACCTTGGGGCAGGGATCGGCCTGCAGGATGTGAACGGCACCAACTTCTGGGGTGGCAAGACCTACACGCGCGCTGCCGGCCGTTACGAGGAACGGCCGGACCACGGGCGTATCGTCGTCGTATCCACGACGTCCGGTCCGGGCCAACTGGACCAGATCCTGAACTGGAAGGCACCGGATGGAACCGTGCTGCTGCGTGAACGCCGCAGCACCCGCAGCCAGCCG
>DATIMB010000334.1:0-1823 GCA_035475875.1 Micrococcaceae bacterium | reverse complement strand
GCTGATGTGGACTTCCACCGCGGGGAGTTCGACGCCGGAAAGGGCATCACGGATGGCCACGGAGGTGTGCGTGTAGGCTCCGGCATTGATGACAATGCCGACGGCGGTCCCGCGGGCTGCGTGGATGGCGTCCACCAGGTCGCCTTCATGGTTGGACTGGATGCAGTCCGTCCCGAAGCCGTGGCCGTTGGCCGCCACCGTAGCGCGCTCTTCCACATCCGCTAGCGTGTCGGTGCCATAGATGGCCGGCTCGCGGCTGCCTAGCAGGTTCAGGTTGGGGCCATTCAGCACCAGGATGGTTCCGCGAGGGGCGTCTCCGCTGGTGCTGGTGGAGCTTGTGGTGCTGCTGTTGCTGGCGGCGGGGGAAGTCATGTTTCCAAGGGTAACGTTCCCGGGGCTTTCCGCTTGCTGTTTTACATGGGAAAACAGATGGCCCTGGGACAGCATCAAATTGGTGCCCCAGCAGCACCACCTGCTACTGCAGCAACAGCATCTGTTGCGCACTGTAAATGGATCAGGCCGCCACGAGGTGCAGCAGCACCGCATGCTCGGGATTCAAGATGGGCATCGGCAGGCCCACCTCGGCAAGGAACCGGCCGGACGCCGTTGCGCCGTCGGCCAGCCACGCCGGCGGGGCCGCCTGCACGAAGATGTGCTCCCCGGCGGCCGGAACACTGGCGTCGGGGGCGGTAATTACTGCCGCGGGATAGGCAAGCTCCACCCGGTACAGTCGGTCCGGATCCAGGCCCGGAAAGGCGATCCGCCCGGGCTGCTCGGCATAGGAGGTTGCGACGGAAACCAAAGCGAACACGGCGTGGTCCGCCGAGGGGGAGATCACGCCGTGCAGCAGCAAGGCCGGATCCGGCAGGTCTGCATGGACCGGTCGGCCGCTGTGGATCAGCCCGCGGTGTTGTTTGTACAGGCCGATGAACGCCCGCAACTCCTCCCGTTGTGTTCCGGCGACGGATCGGATATCCCATTCCATCCCGAAGTGGCCGAACAGGGCAGTGATGGCCCGGAAGGACAGGTCATGCGTGCGCGCGGTGGTGTGCGCCGTCGTCGGACCGATATGCGAGCCGACCAGCTCGGGCGGCACCACCAGGCCGGTCCAGCGCTGGATGCTCTGGCGCTCCAGCGCATCGTTGCAGTCGGAGGCCCAGATCCGGTCGGTGCGCTCCAGGATGCCCAGGTCAACCCGCGCCCCGCCGGAGGAGCAGCTTTCAATTTCGACGTCGGGGTGGGCCGCCTTGAGCGCGTCGAAGAGCCGGTAGGCGGCCAGGGTCTGCTGGTGCGCAGAGGGCCGGCCGGCATGGCCCATCTCCAGCAGGTCGCGGTTCTGGTCCCATTTGAGGTAGGAGATCCTGTACTCCGTGAGCAGGGCGTCAATCCGGTTGTAGATGTACTGCCAGGCATCCAAGTTGACCAGGTCCAGCACCTGCTGATGCCGCCACTCCAGCGGGAGGCGGCCTGCTGGGTCCGGGCCGGCAAAGCCTGCTTGGCCAGCGGGGCCGGCGATCCAGTCGGGATGGTCCCGGGCGGTGTCCGAGTCCAGATTGATCATTTCCGGCTCCACCCACAGCCCGAACTGCATCCCGTGACCCGTCACCGCCTCGACCAGCGGGTGCAGGCCCTGCGGCCAGACATCCGGGTCGACGTACCAGTCGCCGAGGCCGGCCAGGTCATTGCGGCGGTGCCGGAACCAGCCGTCGTCGAGCACGAAGCGCTCCACGCCCAGCTCCGCGGCGGAAGCGGCGAGTTCGGTCAGCGTGTCCAGGTCGTGGTTGAAGTAGACCGCCTCCCAGGTGTTCAGTACCACCGGCCGG
>DATIMB010000333.1:0-5555 GCA_035475875.1 Micrococcaceae bacterium | reverse complement strand
CGGCGCCAAGCCCGGCGGTTCCAGGCAACCCGGCACGCGCGCTCCCCGGGCCTTCGGCAACGAACGCTTCGGCAGCAACCTGGGCCCGGTCAAGCCCGCCGGCCAGAGGTCCCGCCAGGGCGCGGGCAATGCCGACCGCGGCCGCGGCACCGGGGGCCAGTCCCGCGGTGCCGCTCGGAACACGGGACGCGGAGGCGCTGCCGACGTCGACCTGCACAACCCCGAGGGCGTGCGCCTGCAGAAAATCATGGCCTCGGCCGGCGTAGCCTCACGGCGGGTGTGCGAGGAGATGATCCTGGCGGGCCGGGTGGAGGTGGACGGGCAGATTGTCACCGAGCTGGGCCTTCGCGTTGATCCCAAGCAGGCCGCGATCAGCGTGGACGGGATCCGGCTGCAGCTGGACGAGTCGCTGGTCTACATGGTCTTCAACAAACCCAAGGGCGTCGTCTCAACTATGGAGGACCCGGAGGGCCGCCCCTGCATCAGCGACTTCCTGAAGAAGCGCCAGACCCACGAGCGGCTCTTCCACATCGGCCGGCTGGACGTTTCCACCGAGGGACTGCTGCTGCTGACCAACGACGGCGAGCTGGCCAACCGGCTCTCCCATCCGAAGTACGAGGTGCCCAAGACCTACCTGGTCCAGGTCCGCGGTCCGATGGGTGCCGGCGTCGGTGCCCAGATGCGTGAAGGCATCGAACTGGAAGATGGCGTGGCCCGCGTGGATTCTTTCCGGCTGGTCGATTCCACCCCCGGACATATCCTGGTGGAAGTCGTCCTGCACTCCGGCAAGAACCGCATTGTCCGCCGGCTCTTCGACGCGGTCGGCTATCCGGTGGAGCGGCTGGTCCGCGTCCAGGTGGGCCCCATCCGGCTGAACGACCAGCGCCAGGGCAGCATCCGGGTGCTGGGACGCCAGGAAGTCGGGCATCTGCTGGCCTCGGTGGGAATGTAGCGGGATGAACCCAGCACATCTGAACGGCCCCGTCCTGGTCACCGGCACCGGGCTGCTCGGAGCCAGCATTGGCCTCGGGCTGCGCAGCCGCGGGCTGGAGGTGGTCCTGGCCGATCCCTCGCCCTCGGCGCAGGCCGTCGCGGTGGATATCGGGGCCGGCCGCGCCCTGCAGCCGGGGGAGCAGCTGTCCCCCGAACTGGTAGTCGTGGCCTCCCCGCCGGATGTGACCGCCGGCGTCGTCGCCGCCGCCCTGCAGACGTATCCGGACGCCGTCGTCGTCGACGTGGCCAGCGTCAAGGCCGCCATCCTGGCCGAGCTGCACACCATCCTGGGCCCGGAGGCGCCGGAACTGGCCCGTTACGTCGGCACCCATCCGATGGCCGGACGGGAGCGTTCCGGGCCGGTCGCGGCGCGCGGCGAGCTGTTCACCAGCATGCCCTGGGTGCTGTGCCCATCCGAGGCCAGCAGCGGTATGGCCGTCAAGGCCGCGCACTCGCTGGCCATCGACCTGGGTGCCGTGGTGTTCCGCTTCACCCCCGAGGAGCACGACGAAGCCGTGGCCCTGGTGTCGCACCTGCCGCAGGTGATGGCCTCCCTGGTGGCCAGCCGGCTGCAGGACACCCCGCTGCACGCGCTCTCACTCTCCGGCAACGGGCTGCGCGATGTGACCCGGATTGCCGCCAGCGACCCCTCCCTGTGGGTGCAGATCCTGGGCGCCAATGCACCACGGCTGGTCAGCGTACTGCACGGCGTCCGCGAGGATCTGAACCGGCTGATATCCACCCTGGAGGCGCCCACCGCCCCGGGCGCCCGGCTTGATATGGCGCAGCTGATCAGCGAGGGCAACGCCGGCCAGTCCCGCATTCCCGGCAAGCACGGCGGCCCGGCCCAGTCCTACGCGTGGCTGACGGTGCTGGTGGACGACAGGCCCGGCCAGATTGCCAAGCTGCTGACGGAGATCGGCGAGATCGGCGTGAACGTGGAGGATCTGCGGCTGGACCACTCCGCGGGCAAGGAAGTGGGCATGGTGGAGCTTTCGGTGATGCCGAACAAGCGCGTGGCGCTGGTGGAGGAACTGACGGACCGCGGCTGGAAGGTCATCCTGTGACGGAAGTTGAGAAGACGACGACGGCGGCTGCGGCCGCAGCGGCGCCCGCGGGGGCGGGGGTCCCGACGACGACGGCGGCGGGGGAGCTGGGGAACCTGCGGAACCTGCGGCAGGGCCGGCCCCTGGTGGTGGCCATCGACGGACCCTCCGGGTCTGGGAAGTCCAGCGTCAGCCAGGAGGTTGCGCGCCGGCTGGGCCTGGCCTACCTGGACACCGGCGCCATGTACCGCGCCCTGACCTGGTTCTGCGTCAGCACCGGCATTGAACTGGAGAACGCCATCGACGTCGAGGCGGCTGCCCGCGCCCTGGTGCTGGAGCAGAACACCGGTCCGGACCATGAGTTTGTCCGGGTGGACGGGGCGGACGTCACCGCCGAGATCCGCGAACCGGCCATCTCCTCCGCCGTCAGCGCCGTCGCCACCACACTGGGCGCGCGCCGTGAACTGGTGCGCCGCCAGCAGGAGGTCATTGTCCGCGCCGGCCGACGGATCGTGGTCGAAGGCCGGGACATCACCACCGTCGTCGCCCCCAACGCAGAAGTACGGCTGCTGCTCACGGCCAGCGCGGAGGCCAGGCTGGCCCGCCGCGGCATCCAGCTGGGCGGAACGCAGAGCCGGGAACAGCTGGCCAGCCAAGTGCTGGCCCGGGATGCGAAGGATTCCACCGTGGTGGAATTCCAGCGCGCGGCCGACGGCGTCGTGACGGTGGATTCCTCCGTGATGGACTTTGAGCAGACGGTCACGGCCGTGCTGCATGTGGTGTTGGACACCATCACCGGCAAGCACAACCTTGGCTGAAAGGGCTTCCGGGGCTGCGAAGACGGCCTCCGGGCAGGCCCCCTGGCGGACCTGGTGGAGCCGTCCGGTGGGGCGGGTCCTGGACCATGTCCTCTACCGGACAACGGTGGCCGGACGGGAGCATATCCCCTCCGGAGGTCCCCTGATCTTCGCCTCCAACCATCTGAGCTACCTGGACGGCCCGGTGATGGTGGGGGCCGCGCCGCGCTACATGCACGTGCTGGTGAAACAGGAGATGTTCAGAGGGTTCCTGGGCTGGCTGCTGCGCACTTCCGGGCAGATTCCGGTGGACCGGACCGGCGACCGGCGGGCTCTGCAGCGCGCCAAGGCCGTGCTGCACCGGGGCGGCTGCATCGGGATCCTGCCGGAGGGAACCCGCGGTTCCGGCGATGCCTCCAGCGTCAGCAGCGGGGTGGCCTGGCTGGCACTCAACTCCGGAGCCGCCGTCGTCCCCGTCGCCGTACTGGGCACGCGCATTACCGGCGAACACAAGGACATGGTCCCCGCGCTGCGCCGCCGCTTCCAGGTGGTTTTCGGCCGGCCGTTCATGGTCAGCCGTGAACCCGGCGTGTCGGGGCGTGTTTCAATGGACAGGGCGACCGAGGAAATCCGCCTCCGGCTGGCGCAGCATGTCCAGGCAGCCGTAGCGTCCACCGGGCAGCCGCTGCCGCAGGACGATGACTCTCCCGGCCCTGACGGCCGCAATCCCACAGACCAGCAAGAAGGACAACAACCATGAGCGACTCCCAGTCGGCCGGCCGTTTCGGCGACGGTGGCCTCGAGACCAACGACGCCGAGTACACGCCCAGCGGTACCGACCAGATTGCCGAGCATCTTGCCGCCCTGGACGACGACGAGGCGGAGGTCCGCGCCGCGTCGCTGCGTGCCGGGCTGGCCGACTATGAACTGGATGAAGAGGACGCAGCCCTCCTGGAAGGCCGGTACGACGACGGCGAGGAGCACGGCGCAGGCGGTCTGGACCCGGTGCTGGCCATAGTGGGCCGGCCGAACGTGGGCAAGTCCACGCTGGTCAACCGCATTCTGGGCCGCCGCGAGGCCGTCGTGGAGGACACGCCGGGCGTGACCCGCGACCGGGTGATGTACGCCGCGACCTGGAACGGGCGCAATTTCACTCTCGTGGACACCGGCGGCTGGGAGTATGACGCCAAGGGCATCCACGCGCGGGTCGCCGACCAGGCCGAGATCGCCGTCGAAATGGCCGACGCCGTGCTGCTGGTGGTGGACGCCACCGTGGGCATCACCGCCACCGACGAAGCCGTCGTCAAAATGCTGCGCCGGGCCAAGAAGCCGGTGATCCTGGCCGGCAACAAGGTGGACGACATCCAGCTGGAATCAGACGCCGCCGCGCTCTGGAGCCTGGGGCTGGGGGAGCCGTGGCCGGTTTCCGCCACCCACGGCCGCGGCGTCGCGGACCTGCTGGACCGCGTGATGGAAGTGCTGCCGGAGTTCTCCGGCGTCGAGGGCGTGGACCGCTCCGGCGGGCCCCGCCGGGTGGCGCTGATCGGCCGGCCCAATGTGGGCAAGTCCTCGCTTCTGAACAAGCTGGCCGGCAGCGAACGCGTGGTGGTGGACCCGACGGCCGGAACCACCCGCGATCCGGTGGACGAATTCATCGAACTGGGCGAGCGGACCTGGCGCTTCGTCGACACGGCCGGCATCCGACGCCGCCAGCACATGGCCCAGGGCGCAGATTTCTATGCCTCGCTGCGCACGCAGTCAGCGCTGGAGAAGGCGGAGGTCGCGGTCGTGCTGCTGGCCGTGGACGAGGTGCTCAGCGAGCAGGACGTGCGCATCCTGCAGCTGGCCATCGAATCCGGCCGTGCCCTGGTCCTGGCCTTCAACAAGTGGGACCTGCTGGACGACGAGCGCCGCCGCTATCTGGAGCGCGAAATCGAGCAGGACCTGGCGCACGTCGACTGGGCGCCGCGGGTGAACATTTCGGCCAAGACCGGCTGGCACAAGGACCGCCTGGTGCCGGCCCTGGATACCGCGCTGGAATCCTGGGACAAGCGCATTCCGACCGGCCGCCTCAACGCCTTCCTGGGCGAGCTGGTGGCTGCCCACCCGCATCCCGTGCGCGGCGGCAAGCAGCCGCGTATCCTCTTCGGCACGCAGGCCTCCAGCCGGCCGCCGAAGTTTGTCCTCTTCACCACCGGGTTCCTGGATCCGGGCTACCGCCGCTTCATCACCCGGCGGCTGCGCGAGACCTTCGGGTTCGAGGGAACGCCGATTGAGGTCAGCATGCGGGTGAGGGAGAAGCGCAGCCGGAAGAAGTAGGCGGCTCAGCGTGGCTGGCTGCGGCTTCCTGCCGCAGCCAGGACGACGACGGGGCTGCTCCCGTCGTCCTATGCTCTTCCGCGGGGGCAGGCTCTGAGATCTGACCACCTTTCGCGCCGATACGCCGGCTATCCGTCAAACACGCCGGGCTTTCGGCGCAGGCCCACGCAAATGTGGTCAGATCTCGGCGCCGAATCCGGACATCGGGGCCTTCGACAGACAGATGGTGGAAGCTGGTCATGGAGCCTCGGTTTTTACGGTAAGCTTTTTCAGGTGGTTCGGCCGGCTGCGGATCGACGCGTCGGCGGAACTCACGGGCTGTAGCGCAGCTTGGTAGCGCACCTGACTGGGGGTCAGGGGGTCGCAGGTTCAAATCCTGTCAGCCCGACCAGAGTTTCAA
>DATIMB010000332.1:0-5013 GCA_035475875.1 Micrococcaceae bacterium | reverse complement strand
GGGGCACTGGTGTCCAACATCGGGACCTGGATGCAGCGGGTGGCCCAGGACTGGCTGGTGCTGACGGTGCTGACCAATCACTCCGGAACCGCGGTGGGCATCACCACGGGCCTGCAGTTCCTCCCTATTCTGTTCCTGGGTCCCTATGCCGGTTTGTTGGGCGACCGCCTTTCGAAGCGCAAGGTCCTGCTGTTCACGCAGTCGGCCATGGGCTTGTGCGCCCTGCTGCTGGGTCTGCTGGTCGTGACGAATACCGTCCAGTTGTGGGAGGTGTACCTGCTGGCGCTGCTGCTGGGGGTGGCGAGTTCCATCGACGCACCCTCCCGGCAGGCGTTCGTCTCTGAGGTGGTCGAACAGAAAGACGTGCCCAACGCCGTCGCCCTTAACAGCGCATCCTTCAACCTGGCCCGCCTGGCCGGCCCCGGCGTCGCCGGCCTGCTGATCGCCTGGATGGGGACCGGTCCGGCGTTCCTGCTCAACGCCGCCAGCTTTGCCGCGGTTCTGGTTTCGCTGCTGCGGATGCGGCCCGAGGAGCTGCATCCCACCGCTAAGGCCGCTCGCGGGAAGGGCCAGATCCGCGAGGGCCTGCGCTACATCAGGCAGCGGCCGGACCTGATGATGATCATGGTCTTGGTGTCACTGGTGGCCACTTTTGGCATGAATTTCCAGATCACCAATGCCCTGATGGCCAGCGCGGTTTTCGGTAAGGGCGCCGGGGAGTACGGATTGCTGGGTTCGGTGATGGCGGTGGGAACCCTCGCCGCGGCGCTGCTGGCGGCCCGGCGCAAGGGGACGCGGATGCTGTATGTGGTGGGCGGGGTGCTGGCCTTCGGCGTTTTCACGGCCGTCGCCGCGCTGATGCCCTCCTACCTGCTTTATGCCGTGGCGCTGGTTCCGGTGGGGCTGGCATCGCTGACCTTCATGAATGCCTGCAATACCAGCATCCAGTTGTCCACCGATCCGGTGATGCGCGGCCGTGTGCTGGCGGTTTACATGGTGGTGCTGCAGGGCGGGACTCCCATCGGCGCTCCGCTGATCGGTTGGGTTGCCACCGTTTTCGGGGCCAGATGGTCGTTGGGGATCGGTGCGGTGATTGCGCTGCTGGCCGGGATCGGGGCGCTGATCCTGCTCAACCGGCGGAACAACGTCCGGCTCCGGGACCAGGTGCAGCGCGTGGCGCGCCTGCCGCTCCGGCGCCCAGCGCCGCAGTAGGGGCCGGAAAGCCGGGGCGGCCACAAGCCCGTTGAGTGTGGAGGTCTGCCCCATAAACGCGGTGTTTATGGGGCAGACCTCCACCCTCAACAAAGCGAACGACAACGGCGGCGCCTTCTCAGGCCACGATCAGGGACGCCGGCAGGATGATCGCAAATTCGGTGCGGCCGGGCCGGCTGGTCAGCTCGATCCGTCCGCCGTGCGCCTTCACAATGGCCTCCACGATCGACAGCCCCAGTCCGGTGGTTCCGGTGTTTCCGGAGCGGGCGGCGTCCGCCCGGGCGAAGCGGTCGAAAATCTGCTGCTGGAACTCCGGGGCGATCCCAGGTCCGTTGTCCGTAACGGTCACCACCACCGCGCCGTCGGCCGCCCGCCGGATGCCTGCCACTACGGTGGTTCCCGGGTCGGTGTGCTTATAGGCGTTGGTGAGCAGGTTGATCATGACCTGGCGCAGCTGGTTTTCGTCCCCGCGGATCAGCAGCATCGCGGAGGGCACCTCCAGCTTCCAGCGGTGGTCGGTGGCCATCACCTGGATGTCGCCGACGGTTTCCACCACCACCTGGGTCAGGTCCATCTCCTTGAGCTCCAGTGCCCGGCCCTCATCCAGCCGGGC
This sequence comes from Micrococcaceae bacterium, assembly GCA_035475875.1. GTDB lineage: Bacteria > Actinomycetota > Actinomycetes > Actinomycetales > Micrococcaceae > Arthrobacter_M. The sequence continues at coordinate 3,188 of DATIMB010000332.1, read as the reverse complement.
CAACAGCAGCAGGTCCTCCACCAGCGCCCCCATCCGCTTGGACTGGGATTCCACCCGGTCCAGCGAGTTCTCGCCGTCCTGGCTGAGCGTTTCGGTCATCCGCAGCATCTCGGTGTAGCCGCGGATGGCTGTCAGCGGGGTGCGCAGTTCGTGGCTGGCGTCGGCAACAAAGCGGCGGACCTTGGTCTCGCTGCGCTGGCGTGCCTGCAGGGCGCTGGAGACGTTGTCCAGCATCTTGTTCAGGGCATGGCCCACGTTGCCCACCTCAGTGCGCGAATCGGCGGCCGACGGCGGCACCCGCACGGCCAGCGCCACCTCGCCGGCGTCCAGCGGCAGTTCGGAAACCTTTGTGGCCACGTCGGAGAGCTGTTCCAGCGGCTTCATAGTGCGCCGGATGATCACCCCGCCGGCCAACCCCAGGGCCAGCAGGCCAGCCAGGGACACCAGCACAATGGTCAGAACCAGGGAGGCGAGAGTCCTGTTGTTGGCCGCCAGCGGAAGCCCCGTGATGATGACATCGCCGTCCGGGGCTACCGAAGCGATCAGCCGGTACTGGCCGGTGGAGAGCGTCCGGTCCACGGCCGGGGAGTCGGTCGGGACCGCGGCCAGGACATCGGCATCATGTTGGCTCAGCTGCGTCCGGGTCAGGTCCGGTGCCAGCATGCCGGCGCTGGTGATGGTGCCGCCGGAGATCCGAGCGTTCAGCTGCCCCACCCCGGTGCCGCGGGCGTTCAGCGGGTCCGGATGGCCGTTCGGGGAGCCCTGCGGCGAAGGTCCGCTGCTGAATTCGGTGGCGCGGTGCGAAGCCTGGGCAAGCGTGTTGTCCAGCTGGGTGTTCAGGGACACGCTCATGGCTGTGTAGCTGACCACGCCGACAATGAAGCAGATGGCCGTCAGCAGTGCCATGGTCACCAGGACCAGCCGGGTGCGTAGGTGCCACGATTCCGGATGCGCCCAGCGGCCGCTGCCGGCCTGCCGCACTGCCCCAGAGAGTGTGCTCATCTAACCCGCCGGCTTCAGGACATAGCCTGCGCCACGGACGGTGTGGATCATGGGCGGGTGGTTGGCCTCGATCTTTTTGCGCAGGTAGGAAATGTACAGTTCCACGATGTTCGCCTGGCCGCCGAAGTCATAGTTCCAGACGCGGTCCAGGATCTGGGATTTGCTGATGACCCGGCGCGGGTTCTCCATCAGGTAGCGCAGCAGTTCAAACTGCGTTGCGGTCAGCGCAATGCTTTCTCCGCCGCGGGTAACCTCGCGGGTGTCCTGGTTCAGGGTCAGGTCCCCGACCACCAGCTCGGCCGCGTCGGCGGCGGTCACGCCGGAGCGCTGCACAATGCGGTGCAGGCGCAGCAGCACTTCCTCCATGCTGAACGGTTTGGTGACGTAGTCGTCGCCGCCGGCTGCCAGCCCCGTCACCTTGTCTTCCACCGCGTCCTTGGCGGTCAGGAACAGCGCAGGCACGCCGGGCGCAAAGTTACGGATCTTGCCCAGCAGTTCGACGCCGTCGAACCCGGGCAGCATCACGTCCAGCACCAGCACGTCGGGGCGGAACTCCCGCGCCACCTTGACAGCCTTGTTGCCGTCATAGGCGATCTCGACCTCCCAGCCGGCCATCCGCAGGCCCATCCGCATCAGGTCCGCCAGGCTCGGCTCATCGTCGACCACCAGGGCACGAATGGGGGAGCCATCCTGATGGGTCAGATGCGGAAGGTTCTGGGTGAAGGAGCGGGAAGTAGCCATACTTCAACTTTCGTGCAGGCGTGTTTGGCGAAGCTGGGCACAAGCTGTGTCCCAGCTGTGAAGCCAAGCCTAGCGATCTGGGTGCGTCCTTCACACCTTCATGGGGCCACAGCAGCCTTCAATGTTCCGTTCAGCTTGAGTCCAGCGAATGGGCGTTGAGTGGAACGGTTCATCTCAGCTGGCCGATTTATCAAGGCGATTTATCAAGGAGACTACGTGTCGGGGCAGAATCTAAATAACGACGACGGCGGCTGGCAGCAGGGCGGCCGTCCTGCCTCGGGTGCGTGGCAGGCCGAGAGTCCGGGATCGGGCAGTTGGCAGCAGGCCGGCGATCCTGCAGCTGGCGGCACGGGCCAGGGCGAGCGGCCGGCTGCAGCCGATACGGGCCAGCCAACCACTGAAATTCCCCGGCCGACCGTGGCTCCCACCCCTGCCGCTCCTGCCGCTCCGTACGGTGAGGTGCCCTACGCCCGGGTTCCCTACGGCGCAGATCCGCAAGACGGGGTGCCCTACGCCCGGATTCAGTACGGCGCAGTTCCGCAAGATGGGGTGCCGCGCTACGGGTCTGTGCCGCCGTCGGCCGTTCCCGCCGGTTCCACTCCCCAGGGTAGGAAGAAGAAGTGGTGGACCTTCCCGCGCCTGCTGGTGGTCGCAGGCATTGCAGTGATTCTGGCCGGAGGCGGGGGCGGAGCAATCGGTTATGCCGTCGGGAACGCAGCGCCGCACCATCAGCTCGGCCAGCGGGCGCGGCTTGGGACCGGCGGCTATGGACGGCACGTTCCGGGATCAGGCCAGGGCGGGGGCCAGGGCGGTAGTCAGCCCACCCAAGGCGCTACAATCCCGTAACGGAGGCTCAACCCTGTAACGGACGCTCGACCCCTAACGGAGGCTCGACCCCTAACGGAGGCTCATACGCCTACCGACGCTCAACCCCTAACGGAAACGCCTACCCACGCTCAACCCCTTAAAATGAGGCAAGCGGCTCTGTCGTTCCGGCCCGGCGGTAACCCCCGGGCCGGGACGTCCACGAATTGGACGGACAGGAAGGGCTCGCCTCCGGCTTATCTGCATCTCCGTGGACGAAAATCGGCATACATACAGTGACTGGAAGACGTTTAGTCGGCTCCGAGCGGTCGTTTGGGCGTTAGGCACCTATTCGTCCAAAGTGATCTCCGTCACAAAAACGTCGAAGTTCTCACAATGTGGACAGTCGCCGGCTTTGTTACTTGCGAGTTCGCTTTGTTACGTTGCAGACTCTGAGTGTGAACATCAACTCAACAGCATCTGCAGCCGCAGCGAACAGCGCCAGCTCACCCGCTGGTGCGTTCATGTGTTGTTGTCGAATGCAGGCCTAACTCACTACCCCCAGAGTTCCAGGCTCCTCGAAGGCCTACGGGCCAGCCCAACGACGGGCAAGATACTTCATTCCGCACGGGCAACCAAAG
>DATIMB010000331.1:0-2590 GCA_035475875.1 Micrococcaceae bacterium | reverse complement strand
GCGGGGGTTTAAGGGGCAGATCTCCACACTCAACGGGAGGTGGAGTGCGCGGTGGGGGAGCGGACCGGGAGGAGGAGCAGCAGCCCGGCCAGCAGCACCAGCAGGATGCCGATGATCCCCCAGCGCTGCGCTCCGAACCAGGCGATGAAAGCGCCAAACAGTGCCGGAGCCAGGAAGGACACGGCCCGGCCGGTGGTGGCGTAGAGGCCGAACAGTTCGCCCTCCTGGCCGGCGGGGGCAAGCCGGCCCACGAAGGTGCGGGCGGAGGACTGCGCCGGACCGACGAACAGGCACAGCAGCAGCCCGAAGATCCAGAACACCGTTTTGCCCTGGCTGAACAACAGCACGGTCCCGGAGGCCAGCAACCCGACAAGGGAGAGCACGATGACCGTTTTGGGCCCCAGCTTGTCGTCCAGGAAACCGGCCGAGATGGCTCCGGCGGCGGCCACCACGTTCCCGGCAATCGCGAAGATCAGCACGTCGCCCTTGGCGAAGCCGAAGCTGCCGACGGCGATGACGGCGCCGAAGGTGAAGATCGCCGCCAGCCCGTCGCGGAAGACGGCACTGCTGAGCAGGAAGTACAGGGTGTGCCGCTCGGTGCGGGCCAGCCGGCCGATGGTCCGGAACAGCTGGACGTAGGACTGGATGAACCCGACGCGGGGCAGTCCGGTGTCCGGCTTGACCTCGGGGACCGCCAGCAGCACCGGGATGGAGAAGAGAATGATCCAGGCCGCGGAGAACAGCGCCACCACGCGGTAGGTCATGCCGTCGGTCCCGGTGATCCCGAAGATCCCGACCTTGGGCGCAATCAGCCCGTAGTACACCATCAGCAGTGCCACGATGCCGCCCAGGTAGCCGGCGGACCAGCCGATGCCACTGATCCGTCCGATCGAGGACCGGGTGGAGATCTGCAGCAGCATCGCGTTGTAGTTCACCGACGCCAGCTCGGCGAAAACGTGGCCGGCGGCGATCGCCAGGCAACCGAAGAGCAGGAAGGATTCGTGCGGCTGGACGAAGAAGCAGCTGGCGGTCAGTGCCGCGACCATGAGCGTGTTGATGCCCAGCCACAGTTTCCGCCGCCCGCTGTGGTCGGAGCGCTGCCCGGCCACCGGGGCGAAGACGGCAATGGCCACCCCCGAGATGGACAGCGCGAAGGCCAGGACGGCGGAGGCGTGGTCGGAGCCGCCGAAGGCGTCGCCGGTCAGGTACAGCGCGGTGAAGATGAAGGTGGTCATCACCGCGTTGAAAGCGGCCGATCCCCAATCCCAGGAGGCCCAGGCGAGAATCTGCCCCTTGGACGCAGGAGCGCCTGATGCCGGAAAGCCAGGCACGTCCGGGAACGCTGTGGCTGATGTGACTTCGCTCATAGCCAGATGCTATACGCCTATCGCCCCGATGGCCCTCCATCCGTACGCTAAGCAGCGGTAAACACTGGGTAAAGATATTCCCCAGCAGGTACATGAACCCAGGTCGGCGCGGGACGGCTTGCTAAGCTGGACGGACCCAGCGACAACGTGACCACCCAGGAATCCCCACGGCCCAGCCTGCTGCGTCGGCGACATTGACAAACGAATCCTAGTATTGCGGAGCCAATCGTGCTGATAGTCCTTGCCCTCCATTTCGTGGTGGCATTGGCAGCGCCCTGGATCTTCGCCCGCTGGGGCCGGCACGCCTTCTACGTCCTCGCGGCCGTGCCCGCCGGCAGCTTCATCTGGCTCCTCTTCCAGCACGATGCCGTCTATTCCCCGACGGCCACCGGTCCGCCCACGGCACTTATCCCCTGGATTCCCGACCTGCAGCTGGAGCTGGCCTTCCGGATGGACGCCTTGGCGTGGCTGATGTCGCTGCTGGTGCTGGGCGTGGGAACGCTGGTGTTGGCCTACTGCGCCCGCTACTTTAAGTCCGACGACGGCGGGCTGGGTGGCTTCGGCTCCCAGCTGCTGGCTTTCGCCGGGGTGATGTTCGGCCTGGTCACCGCTGACAACTTGCTCCTGTTGTATGTCTTCTGGGAACTCACCACCGTCCTGTCCTACCTGCTGATCGGCTATTCGCGGACCCGTATCGCGGCCCGGCGCGCGGCCTTGCAGGCCTTGGTGGTCACCACCCTGGGCGGCCTGGCAATGCTGGTTGGCCTGATCATCATCGGCCAGACCTTCGGCACCTACCGGATCTCCGCGGTCCTGCAGCAGGCCGGACAGTTCAGCGCCGCGCTCGCCGACCCCGGTTCCGGCGCGACAGGCGCGCTGCTGGCCACCGCCGTCGTGCTGGTGCTGGCCGGCGCGGCCACCAAGTCCGCCCTCGTTCCGTTCCATTTCTGGCTCCCCGGCGCCATGGCCGCGCCCACGCCGGTGAGCGCATACCTGCACGCCGCAGCGATGGTGAAGGCCGGCATCTACCTGGTGGCCCGGCTGGCGCCGGAATTTTCCGGCTCGCCGTACTGGCAGGTCACGGTGGCTGTCCTGGGACTGGGCACCATGCTGGTGGGCGGCTGGCGGGCACTGCGCCAGCACGACCTGAAGCTGATCCTGGCCTATGGGACCGTCAGCCAGCTCGGGTTCCTGACCGTCGTCGTCGGCCTCGGGAACCGGGA
>DATIMB010000330.1:0-4064 GCA_035475875.1 Micrococcaceae bacterium | reverse complement strand
AGAATGCTGCCCAGGAAGTAGGCCTCATCGTGCGGGTAGGCGCCGTCGGGTCCGGCGTGCACGATCCAGTCTGACGAACCGGCCGACAGGGCCGGGGCACCTGCCGCGCGCAGATGCCGGAATAGGTGCCGGCCGGTCCGGCTCTCTCCTGCCTGCCGGCCGTAGCGGATGCGCTCGTCCATGTCCTGGTGGTAGGCCCGCATGATCTGGCCGTCCCGGACATGGTTGGGCCAGAAGAGGCTCACGCCGTCGTAGTTGATCGTGAACCAGTAGATGCCGCCGGGTGCCAGCAACCGCAACAATCCGGGAAGGACGGCCGGCATGTCCACCAGATCCAGGAACGCGTGAGCGATCAGCACGTCGGCCCGTTGACCGTGGCCGGCATCCAGATAGCAGCCGAGCTCGGCCTGTACCAGGCGCACCCGCAGATTCCCCACGCGCAGCCCGTCGGGTAGGGACTCACAGCGCCGGCCCCGCATGGCGGCCCAGCTGCACAGCCATTGGCGGGAGTCGGACAGCAGTCGGCGATCAACGTCCAGCAGCGTGTATTCGCCGGTGTCGATGACCCCCCAGTCCAGAAGCCGGGCCACCATCGTCCCCAGCCCGGCGCCGATCTCCAGCAGCCGCGGCTGGTCGGCTGGCATCAGCCGGCGCAGCTGCGAAAGCACCCGACGGTTGATGGCTCGATCGTCTACGCTCGTTTTCGCGGCCAGATACCGGCTGTAGCCATAGGTCATCGGCTCGCCACCACCTCGCCTAGCGGCTTCTCGGCCACGAGCGCGAACTTGCGCACCCGACCACTGCCTAGCCAGTCGCACCATAGCTCATGAGCCGCGATCAACTCCGTCAACGCTCTGACCCCGATCTGGCTGGCGATCCGCCTGGAGTCTGCGCGGAACGAGCGCAACAGTGCCGTCACCGTTTCATGATGGGACGCACTCCACTGTTGCTGCCAGATCACCGACAACCCGGCCTCACGCAACAGGGCGATCAACTCCTGCAGCCCGATCAGCCAAACGGTATCGTCATCCGGCATCAGGGCCCGCTCGGCCGCCGTGAGGGGCAGGCCCTCTTCGAGCGTGAAGGCGAAGCGCCCGCCCGGCGCCAGCCCGCGGGCCACCTCCCGGATCAGGGACTTCTTGTCGGGAAACGCCAGCATCGTCTCCAGCAGCAGCACCACCTCGAACCGCCGGTCGGGAAGCGGCGGCACGTGGGCCTGCTCGAAGCGGCACGGCAGCCCGGCGGCCAGGTCCCGGGCGATCACGAGGGCGCTGGCGGAGTAGTCCAGGCCCAGGTAACGGCAACCCAACTCACCGGTGATCATCCGACCGGGACCAGCCACCCCGCAACACAGGTCAAGAACGCAGACACCGGAGCCGATGCTGGCGCGTCCGGCCAGCTGCCGGATCTCGCCCGCACGCATGAAGCCTTCCTGGCCCACATACTCGCCGGGGGCAAACGCCGCCATCCTGGCTCGCTGCAGGGCCGCCACAAACGGGACACGGCCATCTTGCCTCACCAGGGCACCCTTACAGCCGCTGACCGAACCATACTGACCGAACCATACGCACCGCACCTCCGTATGCCAGATACGACGGATTTCCGGGCCGAATCGTTCAGTTCCGCCCTCTGACGCTTCCCCGCCAAGGAGGGTGAGGTCAGATATACATGGCCGGATCGATGTACTCGGCCGGATCCACGGCCGGGGCGGTTTCCCGCCGGGCGTCACGGTGCCGCCAGGTGGCAGGAATGCCTGTGATGATGGATTCCGGCGGAGCATCCTTAACCACGACGGCGTTGGCCCCGATGGCGCTGTCCGCGCCGATGGTGATGGGCCCCAGCACCTTGGCACCGGAGCCGATCGTGACCCGGTCACCGATGGTGGGATGCCGCTTGACCTTGGCCAACGACCGACCGCCCAGCGTCACGCCATGGTAGATCATCACGTCTTCGCCGATTTCGGACGTCTCCCCGATGACCACGCCCATGCCGTGGTCGATGAAGAAGCGCCGGCCGATGGTGGCACCGGGATGGATCTCGATGCCGGTGGCGAAGCGGGCCAGCTGCGAGAGGGCCCGGGCCGGGAAGCGCAGCTCAGGGCGCGCCCACATCCGATGCGTCAGCCGGTGGATCCAGATGGCATGCAAACCGGAGTAGATGAAGAAATTCTCCACGGAACCCCGGGCCGCCGGGTCATGCGCCCTGGCGGCCTCGAGGTCTTCACGCAACCGGGCATAGGCCCGAAGGAGTTGGGTCACAAGCTTCTTTCGGTGGTGCCTTCCGGCCGGCGTGCGGAGCATGCTGCGGGCCGTCGGTTAGCCGCGGATGTCGTCGTAGAGAACGGTGGAAATGTACCGCTCGCCGAAGTCGGGAACCACCGCAACAATCAGCTTACCGGCGTTCTCCGGGCGCTTGGCCAGTTCCAGCGCGCCCCAGACGGCCGCTCCGGCGGAGATGCCGCCCAGGATCCCTTCCTGGGCCCCCAGTGCGCGCGCGGTGGCGACAGAGTCCTCCAGGGTCGCATCCAGCACCTCATCGTAGATGTCCTGGTCCAGGATCTCCGGAATGAAGTTCGCGCCCAGTCCCTGGATCTTGTGCGGTCCGGGTGCACCGCCGTTGAGGATCGCGGAGTCCTTAGGCTCGACGGCGACGATCTTCACCTCCGGTTTGCGCTTCTTGAGCACCTGCCCGACGCCGGTGATGGTGCCGCCGGTGCCGATCCCGGCAACAAAGATATCCACCTCGCCCTTGGTGTCCTCCCAGACTTCCTCGGCGGTCGTGGTGCGGTGGATTTCCACGTTCGCCGGGTTGGCGAACTGCTGTGCCCAAATGGAGTTTTCCGTGGTGTCCACAATCTCCTTGGCCCGGTCCACCGCGCCGCGCATTCCCTCCGACCCCGGAGTCAGCACAATCTCGGCCCCGTAGGCCCGCAGCATCACCCGGCGCTCGTTGGACATGGTCTCCGGCATGGTCAGGATGACCTTGTAGCCGCGGGCGGCCCCCACCATCGCCAGCGCGATGCCGGTGTTGCCGGAGGTGCCCTCCACAATCGTTCCGCCGGGGCGCAGGGCACCGGCCTGCTCGGCGGCGTCGACGATGGCCACGCCGATCCTGTCCTTGACGCTGTGGGCGGGGTTGTAGAACTCAAGCTTGACGGCCACCGTCGCATCCAGGCCTTCGGTGAGGCGGTTCAGCCGGACCAGCGGCGTGCCGCCGACCAGCTGCGTGACGTCGTCGTAAATCGGGGCCATGTGGTGCTACCTATCTTTCGAAAAGGGGATCTCGATGCCGGCCTCCTGCGGGCGGCACAGCTGCCGCCAGCCTATCCAAGCGCCGCCGGCAGGGCTATGCGGTTAGCCATGAGGAGTAATATTTCCGCGCCTTGGCCAGTTTGGGATTGATGATCACCTGGCAGTAACCCTGTTCCGGGTACTTCCCGTAGAAGTCCTGGTGGTAGTGCTCCGCCTGGTAGAACTCAGGCAGCGGGGATACCTCGGTGACGATGGGCCGGTCCCAGTGTGCCTGGTTGCGCTCGATGGCCGCGCGGAACGCCTCCTCCTGCGCCGCGTCCTCATAGAACATGGAGGAGCGGTATTGCGTGCCCACGTCGTACCCCTGCCGATTGAGCGTGGTCGGATCGTGGGACACAAAAAAGAGGTCCAGGATGACATCCTCGGGAATGACAGTCTCATCGAATGTCACCGCCACCACTTCCGCATGCCCTGTTGTCCCGGAGCAGATCTGGTCGTAGCTGGGGTGCCGCACGTGGCCTCCGGTATAGCCTGACACCACTTCCTTCACGCCCCTGGTCATCTGGTAAACAGCATCCAGGCACCAGAAACAGCCGCCGCCGAGCACAAAAGTCTTCATGACCTATATCAATGCCCCAAGCGCGCAGAAGATTCCCGGCTGACCGATTTGGCGACGCCGCGGGAAGGCATGGGGTAAGAATATGTCTATGGAACCGGTTGAGAGAGCGGACGACGGCGGCGCAGGCACGCGGGGCAGGGAGCCGGAGGCGGGACAAGGCAGTATGTCCGGGCCGGAGGCAGCAGGCCCGGCAC
>DATIMB010000329.1:0-1621 GCA_035475875.1 Micrococcaceae bacterium | reverse complement strand
TGCACCACCAGATCCCCGGGCTGCGGGGAGTCAGTGGGTTCCATGACGCTCCACTGTTCGGTCCGCGGCAGCGCTATGCCCGCCAGCCGGTACGCCCACTGCACAAAGCCGGAGCAGTCCCAACCGGTTATCGGGCTGGTTCCGCCCCATACGTAGCTATGCCCGAGTCCGGCAAAGGCCGCGGTGATCACGGCTGCCTGTCCGGTGGCTGAGAGGGTATCGACCAAGTGGTTTCCCGGAATTGGCAGACCGGGAGGGGTCCAGGCCGGCCAGGGCGGTGCGGTGGAGAGGACGATGCTATGGGTGTTGCTGAGCTGGATGTCCGACGGCGCATAAACGGTTGGCGGTGTGAGGCCAGCCGACGCTGTTCTCGCCCCGGTTGGCGGCTGGGCTGCATCCGCAGACCTGGTGGCTGTTGGCGCTACTGTCGGCCCGGCGAGACCGATGCTGGCGACCAGGCCGGCGACGGCGAGCGCTGAGAGGGCTGCTGGAAGTTTTCGGCTTGCCCGGCCCCGGGCTGGAGACAAAAACATGGCGGGGACCCCCCTGATACAGCTCAACCTAATGCAGCGCGGTATTGATGTGATCCGGTGTGGATCAGCACATGTGAACTAGCCCAACCTCAAAAAAGCACAACGAGTAAACATGAGGGTACGCCCTATCGGCCACATCGGAACAGGGTCAGACGGTGGATCTTCTGTGAAACTTCAGAAGGCCGTCAGAGCGTCAGAAACCGGCGGTCTCCACCGGGAAGCGGGACTGAAGGTCCTCGCCGTCGGCATGGCTGTAGGCCGTGACCACCCGGCCGCGCCCCAACCCGCCGATTGAGGACGCCGGAAACTGCGCCGTGATGCTGTTTCCGTCCTGGCTGACGCCCGACCGGTCATGGTGTTCCTGGTCCACCTGCTCGTGGTTGAAGGTGGAAAAATCCACCAGGTCGCCGTCCATGAATTCGATGGAGAGCCTGCGCTGGTGCGACAGGTCGGCGCTGCTGGCCACCAGCCCCAGCAGATAGCAGCCCCGTTTGGGCAGGGACTTGTCCAGTTCAAATCCGACGCGCAACGTCTCGCCTGACTCGGCCGCGGAAACCTTGGTCAGGTGCGGAGCAGTTGAGTGTGGCGTGCTCATGGCCATAGCCTCTCCTGTTGGGGCCACCCCTCCCGTGGGAGCGTTATTGGGAGCGTAGCACCGGCACTGGGTTGCAGCTACGCCTATTACCCGTCAGGAGCGGATGATCCGCCGCTGGGTGGCGACGACACCGAGTTCGTTCCGCTCACCGATGCCGTGGCGACGATGCGGGACGGCCGGCTCAGCAGCCCGGCCCTCATCCCGGCCTGACGAACGGGCTTCCGCGAAGCGGCTGGCGGCGCAGATACTGGAACCTGACAAGCCACCCAACCCAGGAGAAACTATGGAAATCGCAATCTTTGGCGCCACCGGCATGGTGGGTTCGGAGATCACGGCGGAAGCGTTGCGCCGGGGCCACGAGGTCACCGCCATCTCCCGCCACGGAGTGCACATCCCGGGGGAATCCGCCGCTGCCGTCCTGTCCGCGGACCTGGCGGACAGCGATGCCGTGGCCAGGATCGCCGCCGGGCACGACGTCGTCGTGCTGGCTGCC
>DATIMB010000328.1:0-3296 GCA_035475875.1 Micrococcaceae bacterium | reverse complement strand
CCGGGACGCCGAGACCTTCCAGGTGGGGCTGGGTGCCGGAGGGGTGATCCTGGAGGGGCTCAGCAGGCAGGACCAGGACTTCCTGGAACGGTTGTGCCGGGGCAGCGGCGGCGTTCCGGTAGCCAGGACCGCGGCGGAGGCGGGTATTCCGGCCGCCCGGGCGCAGAGCATTCTGGCGTCGCTGGCTTCGGTGATTTTCGACGACGGTGCCCCGGCGGATCCTCCCGGGTTCCGCGGCGAGCGGCTGGCCGGCGACGCCGGTTTGCTGTCAGCCGTCCACGGGTCTCCGGCCGGCGCCCTGCTGGCCCAACGGGGACGCGCTGCGGTCCGCCTTGTCGGTCTGGGACGAACCGGCGCCGCGGTCGCCCAGGCCCTGGTGGCCGCAGGTGTCGGAACCCTCCTGCTGGAGGACGACCGTCCAGTTGGCCCAGCTGACATTGGCCCGGGAGCATTCCGGCTCTCCGATATTGGCCTCAACCGGTCCGCGGCCGTGCGCCGGCACCTGCTCAACCTGGACCCCGGCTGCCAGCCGCACATCCTCCGCAGTGAGCACGACGGCGGCCAGGCGTTCCAGACGCTGGACCTGGTGGTCTATTCCGGACAGGACGTGGTGGACCCTGCCGCATCGGCCTCGCTGATGAGCCGCGACCAGCCGCACCTGGTGGTACTGCAGCGCGAGCAGGACGCGACGGTGGGTCCTTTGGTCGTCCCCGGTGCCGGAGCCTGTGCCGAGTGCGTGGAACGGCACCGCAGCGCGATGGACCCGCAGTGGCCGCAGCTGTGCCGGCAACTGGCCGCCGGACCGCGGAAACCGGAGGACAGTACGATGGCGCTGGCACTGGCAGGTTCGGCCGCGCGGCAGGCCGTCCTGTTCCTGGACGGGATCTCCCGGCCTGCCAGCTGGTCCGCGGTACTGACGTTGCGGGGCTGGGACGGGTCCTGGCTGCGGCGGCACTACCCGCCCCATCCGGATTGCGGCTGTCAGTTGCAGAAGAGCGCCGAATGCGAAGCCCGCGCCGAAGCCGACGACCACCGGTCCTGAGCCTGCGCGGGGCGTGCGGTGAGGCTGCAGCCCTTACATCCCGGACACGGGTATGCCAGTCTGGAGCCATGCCCCTGGCGGGCGGTCGCGGCCCCGGCCCCAGGGGGCAATAAGCGAAGAATCCCAGTGAACATGAGGTGAGCGTGACACAGCATCTGACCGGCGAGGAACTGTCCCTGATGAACCGCTACTGGGCCGCCGCCAACTACCTCACGGTGGCCCAGATCTACCTGCAGGAGAATCCGCTGCTGCGTGAACCCCTGACAGCGGAGCAGATCAAACCGCGGCTGCTGGGCCATTGGGGCACCAGTCCGGGGCTGTCGCTGATCTATGTGCACCTGAACCGCCTGATCAGGCAGACCGGCGCCAACGTGCTTTATGTGGCAGGGCCGGGCCATGGCGGACCGGCGATGGTGGCCAACGTCTACCTGGAGGGTACCTACTCGCAGATTTACCCCGAGGTGGGCCAGGACATGGCGGGGCTGCACCGGCTGATCCGGCAGTTCTCCACCCCGGGCGGCATCCCCAGCCACGTCGGCCCGCCCACTCCCGGGTCCATTCACGAGGGCGGGGAACTGGGCTATTCGCTGGCGCACGCCACCGGAGCGGTGCTGGACAACGCGGAACTGATTGCCGCATGCGTGATCGGCGACGGTGAGGCGGAAACCGGGCCGCTGGCGGCGTCCTGGAAGGCACCGGCCTTCCTGAACCCGGCACGTGATGGTGCTGTGCTGCCCATTCTGCACCTGAACGGAAACAAGATTTCGGGTCCGACGGTGCTGGGCCGCCAGTCCGATGCCCAGGTTGCGGCGCTGCTCTCCGCCCACGGCTGGGACCCCGTCGTCGTCGCCGGGGACCAGCCGGAGCCCGTGCACCGAGCGCTGGCCGATGCGCTGCAGGAGGCGTATGCGCAGATCCGCCGGATCCAGCTGCAGGCCAAGGAGCAGGGCGTGCATTCTCCGGCCCGCTGGCCCGCCATCGTCCTGCGCACGCCGAAGGGCTGGACCGGTCCCGAGGAGGTGGATGGGGTCCAGGTGGAGGGTACATTCCGGTCCCATCAGGTGCCGCTTGCCGGGGTGCGTGAAAATCCCGACCACCTGGCCCAGCTGGAGGCGTGGATGCGCTCCTACGGCCCAGCGGAGCTGTTCGATGAAACCGGACGGCTGCGTCCGGAGCTGGCGGCGCTGGCACCGGAGGGCGACCTGCGGATGGGCGCAACTCCCTATGCACGCGGCGGCGACGACGTCGCGCCGCTGGAGGTGCCGCCGCTGGAGAAGTACGCCCTGGCAGTCGGCGTGCCCGGCTCCACCAAGCACGAGACGACCCGGCCGCTGGGCGAACTGTTGCGGGATATCTACGCCGGAACCGAAGCCGATCCGCGCTTCCGGCTCTTTTGCCCTGACGAGACGAACAGCAATCGGCTCGGCGCGGTGTTCGAGGTGACGGACCGCTGCCTGCTGGAGGAGGCCGACGACGGCGGGGAGCACATTTCACCCGGCGGCAGGGTGATGGAGGTGCTTTCCGAGCACCTGTGCCAGGGCTGGCTCGAAGGCTATCTGCTGACCGGGCGGCACGGGCTTTTTGCCACCTACGAGGCCTTTGCCATGGTCAGCGCCTCCATGACCATCCAGCATGCAAAGTGGCTGCAGCATGCCCGTGAATTGCCTTGGCGCAAACCGGTGCCGAGCCTGAACATCCTGCTCACTTCCACCTGCTGGCGCAATGACCACAACGGATTCAGCCATCAGGGGCCTGGCCTGATCGACACGGTGCTCTCCCTCTCCGGAGAGGTCATCCGGGTGTATCTGCCGCCCGATTCCAATACCCTGCTGGCCGCGGCGGAGCACGTGCTGCAGAGCCGGAACTACGTCAATCTGGTGGTGGTGGACAAGCAGGCCCATCCGCAGTACCTGACGCTAGAGGATGCCCGGCGGCATGCGGCAGCCGGCGCTTCCATCTGGGACTGGGCCGGTAATGAGGCTGCGAATCAGGATTCCGCAACCCGACCGGCGCCGGACGCCGGCCTCCAGACCGCGGATTCCCCCCGGGAGCCGGACATCATTTTGGCCTGCGCGGGCGACGTCCCGACCGAAGAGACCCTGGCCGCTGCCTGGCTGCTGCAGCGCCACGTTCCGGACCTCACCGTTCGGGTAGTCAATGTCATGGATGCCCTGGTGCTGCCGCCGCGGGACGCCCATCCGCACGGTCTGTCCGATCCGGAGTTCGAGGAGCTGTTCACCCGTGACCGGGACGT
>DATIMB010000327.1:0-6947 GCA_035475875.1 Micrococcaceae bacterium | reverse complement strand
GCTGCTGCAGCGCCACGTTCCGGACCTCACCGTTCGGGTAGTCAATGTCATGGATGCCCTGGTGCTGCCGCCGCGGGACGCCCATCCGCACGGTCTGTCCGATCCGGAGTTCGAGGAGCTGTTCACCCGTGACCGGGACGTGGTGGTGGCGTGGCACGGCTACGCACGGGCCTTCCACCAGTTGCTGCACGGACGCAGCCATCCCGGCCGCTTCCATGTGCGCGGCTACAGTGAGCAGGGAACCACGACGACCCCATTCGACATGGTGGTGCTGAACAAAATGAGCCGCTACCATCTGGCCAGCGAGGCGCTGCGCCGGGTCCGCGGCCACTTCGACGGAACCGAGGAGCTGCTGCGGCACTGCGAGCAGATGCTGGCGGTGCACCACGACTATGTGCGCGAACATCTGGAGGACATGCCCGAAATCCTGGACTGGGTCTGGACACCGCCCCGGAGCTGAACCCCCGGCGTCCAGTCCTGGAGCCGCGAAGTCCCAGTAGTCCCGAAGTCCCAGTGGTCCCGAAGTCTCAGGCGCTCCGGTCAGTCCGCGTCCGGTCCCTCCATGCCCTCAATCCGCTCGGCCGCGGCTCCGTCTCCGCTGAGGACCTCCAGCACGGACCGGCCGTAGCGTTCCAGTTTGGCCGGTCCCACCCCTGCCAGTCCCGCCAGCTCGTCCAGGCTCTGCGGACGGGCCTCCGCGATCGCCACCAGGGTGGCGTCGGTGAAGACGACGAAGGCCGGGACCTCCGCCTCCTTGGCCTCCAGCAGGCGCCATTGCCGCAGTGCGTCGAAGGTGGCTTCCTCGTAGCTGGGCGGACAGTTGGCACAGCGGCCCACCTTGCGTTCCGCGCCGGTTGAAAGCATGCTGCCGCAGATCCGGCAGGAGGCAGGGGCCTGGCTCTTGCGCCGTGGTTTGGCTGCCCGGGCCCCGGCCAACCCCGCAGATGGGGCCTGTGAATTCGGCCGCAGGCCATCCAGGAACCGTGACGGTTTGCGGTTGGCCCGCCCGCCCGGGGTCCGGGCCGTGGACCAGGAGAGGGCCAGGAATTCCCGGGCCCGGGTGATGCCCACATAGAGCAGCCGGCGCTCCTCGTCCACGGCTTCGGCACTGTCCGCGAAGGAAATCGGCATCAGGCCTTCGCTGAGCCCGACCAGGAACACGGCATCCCATTCCAGGCCTTTGGCGGAGTGCAGTGATGCGAGCGTGACCCCCTGCACCGTCGGCGCATGCTGGGCCACGCTGCGTTCCTGCAGTTCCGCGACGAAGTCGGTCAAGGTGAAGCCGCCGGGGGCAGAGCCGCGGGTTGCCGCCAGCTCGTCCGCGAGCGCCACCAGGGCCGCGAGCGATTCCCAGCGTTCCCGCACTGCCCCGCTGGACTGCGGGGCTTCCGGCGCGTAGCCAAGGGTGGCCAGGACATCCCGCACGAGCTGGCCGACCGGCTCAGTCCCGGCCGCGCGCGAGGCTGCCCGCAGCTGCAGGATGCCGTCGCGGACCTCCTTGCGCGCAAAGAACCGCTCTCCGCCGCGCAGCTGGTAACCGATGCCGGCAGCGGCCAGCGCCTGTTCGTAGGCCTCCGACTGGCCGTTGGTCCGGAACAGCACCGCGATCCCCGCCGGCTGCGTCCCCGCCTGGATCAGCGCCCGGATCCGGGCCGCGACGGCGGCCGCCTCCGCCTCGTCGTCGGAACTTTCAAAAAATTCCGGAGCCGGGCCGGCCGGACGCTGGGCCAGCAGTTCGAGCGGCTTGGGCCAGCCCGCGTCCGCGGCCGGTCCGCCGCTCCGCCGGGCAGCCAGCATCGCGTTGGCCAGCCCCACCACCTGTGGAGTGGACCGGTAGTCCCGGACCAGCTTGACCACCTGCGCATTGGGAAACCGCTTGGGGAACTCCAGCAGATGCCGGGAGGTGGCGCCGGTGAAGGAGTAGATGGTCTGGCTGGCGTCGCCCACCACGCACAGCTCATCCCGGCCGCCGAGCCACAGGTCCAGCATCCGCTGCTGCAGCGGGGACACGTCCTGGTACTCGTCGACCACGAAATGCCTGTACTGCTCGCGGACGGTGGCCGCCACCCGTGGATCCTCCTGCAGGATGCCGACCGTGATGAGCAGCACGTCCTCGAAATCGATCACGTTGCGGTCCGTCTTGACGTCCTCGTAGGCCTGGAACAGGCGTCCGACGGCGGTGCGGTCCAGTCCACCGGGCTGGCCGCGGTCCTGTGCCTGCTGCAGGTACGTTTCCGGCGTCAGCATTGAGACCTTGGCCCATTCGATCTCGGCCGCCAGGTCCCGGATCGAGGCCCGGTCCGTCCCCAGCCGGAGCCGGCGGGCGGCCTCCGCGATCAGCTGGGCCTTGTGGTCCAGCAGGCCGGGAATGGTCCCACCGACGGCCTGCGGCCAGAAGTACTGCAACTGCCGCAGTGCCGCGGCGTGGAAGGTGCGGGCCTGCACCCCGCCGACGCCCAGGTCGCGCAACCGGGTACGCATTTCCGCCGCGGCACGGGCGGTGAAGGTCACCGCGAGGAGCCGCTGTGGATTGTAGACACCGCTGTGCACGCCATAGGCAATGCGGTGTGTGATGGCGCGGGTCTTACCGGTGCCGGCGCCGGCCAGCACGCACAGCGGTCCGGCCAGGGTGGTGGCCACGGTGCGCTGTTCGTCGTCCAGGCCAGTCAGGATCCGTTCCTCCAGCGTGCGCTCGTCCAGCCTGTCCATCGGTTCGGCGCTCACCGCTGGCCCGCGGCCTGTCCCGCAGCTTGACCCGCGGCCTGTCCGGTGGCCTGCGGTGAGGTTCCGCCGCCCAGCGTCCCGGCCGTCTCACCCGGGGTTCCGGCCGGACCGGCCGGCTGCGCCTGCTCAGCCACCGTGGGAGCGTCCTCGATCCTGCCGCCGTACCAATGTTCGATCAGGGCACGGGCGATCGATAGGCGCGCTGAGATGACCACCTCGCCGCTGCTCACCGCGTGCTGGAGTTCCTTCCGGCTGAACCAGCGCGCACGGGTGACCTCAACGCCGTCGGGCCTTGCCTCTGTGTCTTCGGTGCTGGCCGTGAAGCCGAGCATCAGGGAGGCCGGGAAAGGCCATGATTGGGAGCCCAGATACTGTGCGGAATGGATCCGCACCCCCACCTCCTCGGCAATTTCCCGGACGACCGCCTGCTCCAACGACTCCCCCGGCTCCACGAAACCGGCCAGCGTGGAGTACCGGTTGGCGTCCCAGTTGCTGCCGCCGCCCAGCAGGATCCGGTCATCCGGTCCCACCACGGCCACGATGATGGCCGGATCCGTCCGGGGGTAATGCTCCGAGCCGTCCCGAGGACAGCGGCGGACCCAGCCTCCGGCCTCAATCTCGGTGGGACTGCCGCACTTGGGGCAGTGGGTATGGCTGGCGTGCCAGTTGGCGATCGCGTTGGCCTCGATGAAGACCGCGGCCTCGGCGGCGGCGAGTTCCAGGGCCGCCTCGCGGTAACCGGCCCAGCGGCTGCCCTCCGGTGCCAGTGCCAGGGCCGTCTGCGCGGCGTCGGCGCTCGGCGCGTCGTTCCCGGAGAATCCGAAGAGGACCAGGTCGGTTCCCCCGGCAAGTCCGCCCGGGCTGCCATTCTGCCCACCCTGTGCCGGGCCATCCGCGCCCGCCGCATCCGGTACGGTACCCAGGAAAACGGTAAGGCCGGCCTGCGGCAGCCGGGCCGGCTCCAGGAAGGCGATACCGCCGTCGTGCACCAGTGTCTTCCCGTTCCACAGCACCAGTGTCCTGGTCTCCTCAGCGCCCAGGACACGGTCCAGGAATCCAGGCTCCAGACGTCGTCCGCTACCCCGATCCAGGACGGCTTCATGCCACGGCAGCGGTTCGGGTTGAGTCATACTTCTACCGTACTGAGTCGGACGGACAATTCACATTCCCTCGCGCTGGCTGGGGACGGTGCCGCAGGTGTTTTGGATAACCGTTGGGCGACTCGCCGGGGGACTGCCCGATGATCCCGCCCCACCGCTCTACGGTGGAAGGGTGAGACGAATGACACCCATCGAATTGGCGGCCGTGGCCAGCGCTGCTGTGCCCGGTCTGACGCCCACAGCCTGCGCTCCCGAGCCGGATGACGCGGCGGATTTCGACTCGGCGATGCTGCTGGATGCGGACCGTAAACGATGGCGCGTGCGTTCCCCCAAGCATCCCGAGGCCAGCACCCGGCTGGAAACCGAACTGCTGGTACTTCGGGCCTTCTCCCCCGGGGTCCGGGCCGAACTTCCCTTCCTGATGCCCACCGTGGCCGGAACGGTCCGGCAAGGTGATTTGACCACCTTCGTCTATTCGCATCTTTCCGGCCGGCCCGAACCCGTGGAGCGGTTGGTTGCAGGGGGCCTGCCGGTGGCGCGGGAAATCGCCGGCGCCATGGCTGCCATCCATGACCTTCCCCCGGACCTGGTCAACAATGCCGATCTGCCCAGTTACACGGCCAACGAGTTCCGCCAGCGCAAGCTCAACGAGCTGGACCAGGCGGCCACCACCGGGAAGATCCCGGCCGCCCTGCTACGGCGTTGGGAGCACGCGCTGGAGGACGTGGCGCTGTGGCGGTTCAGCCCGTGCGTGGTGCACGGTGACCTGCATGAGGACAACATCCTGATCGAGAACCGGCGTGTCACAGCCGTCACAGGCTGGACCGATCTTCGGATCGGCGATCCGGCGGACGACTTCGCCTGGCTGGTGGCCGTCCAGGAACAGGGATTCGTGGACGCGGTGCTGGAAGCGTACTCCGCCTCACGGAAGGAGTCGCCGGACCGGCATCTGCTGCGCCGGGCGGCCCTCTCGGCCGAATTCGCGCTGGCGCAGTGGCTGGTCAAGGGTGTGGCCGCGGGGAATGCTGCCATGGTGGCCGAGGCCGAGGACATGCTCCGGAGCCTGGAGCAGGACATCGCCGCGTATGGCGGCCAGCCGATCAGCACCGAGATTCCTGTGGTGCCGGCTCCGCGGCCCACGGTCTCGGTCCAGCCGCTCGATGGGAACGGCAGTGCGTCGGGTACGGCCGGCCACAAGCCAGCCGTTACGGTGGAGCCCATCGGGAAGAAGCCAGCCGTTACGGTGGAACCGATCGGAACGGGCGGCGGAGCCGAACCCGCCGTGACTGTTTCACCCATCGACAGTGAAGATCCGGCTGGCGATGTGCCCGATGAGGAGTCTGAAGCCGCGGATACAGGGGATGCGTCCGACCGGCCGGATGCGGCGCAAGGCACCGGTCCAGCAGAAGAAGCACCGGAAGGTGTCGAGGAACCGGAGGCCGGCACCCCCGAGGGGGGCACCCCGAAGGCCGGGCTGCCCGAGGCCGGCACCCCGGAGGCCGCCACCCCGGAGGCAGCCGGCGCCCCGGAGGCAGCCGGCGCCCCTGGCGCAGAGGACACTGACACCTCGGCCATCACCGTCATCCCTGTCCCCAGCCCCTGACTCCGTGTTGAGATAACACTTCGCGCCCATGTTTTCGAAGACATGGGCGCGAACTGTCCTCTCAGCGGTGGGTCGGCGAGGTGGTGAGCAGGCGGGGGGAGGCGTAGGCGGCGCTGACGATCGCTTCCAGCTCGGACTCCCCGGCCAGGTCGTGCGGCCTGATGAGCTTGTCCTGCGCCACATAGTAGAACGCCGCCCGGACCGACCCAAGTGGGACATTCTTCAGCCGAGACCAGGCCAGCCGGTAGACCGCCAGCTGGACCGAACGCACGTCCAGCTTGGCCGCAGTCGGCGCGCTGCCGGTCTTCCAGTCGATCAGGTCCCAGCCGCCGTCGTCGTCCCGGAAGACCGCGTCGATCCGGCCACGCACCACCACGTCCCCCACCCGGGTTTCCACGGGTACCTCAATGAACGCAGGAATCCGCTGCGCCCACGGTGAGGCTCGGAACGTTTCCTGCATTGTGTCCAGCCCGTAGGCCTGGTCCACATGGCTGTCCGCTCCGGGCAGTTCATCCAGGTCCAGCTGGCCGGTCCGGCCGAAGTACTCCTCCACCCAGGCATGGAAGGCGGTTCCCTTGCGCGCGGCCATGCCGGGCTGCCGCGGCACCGGCCGGCGCAGCTGGCGTGTCACGGCCTGCGGATCATCACCCAGCTCCACGAGCAGGGACGCCGAGATATGGGCCGGCAGCTCCACCCGAAGGGAATCAGAATCCAGCCGCTGCTGCGCCAGCAGCAGTGCGGCCTCCCGCCCCCACCGCGGGTTCCTCTCTTCCAGGTCCTCCCCCGGGCCCGCAATTCCCGTTATGCCCAGTTCGGCCAGCCCGTCCCACCCGGTCAGCCCGTCCAGCTCGGCCCGTACGGCACGGGCGGAGGCCTCCACGCCCGCACGGCGGCCAGGGGCCCTGGCGGCGGCAGCCCGGCCCCGCACCTCGGGTCCTTCCAGCGGGTCGTACGGCCACTGCGCGCTCTCCGGCCCGGTGGTCAGCGGGTTCTCCGTCCCGTCCTCGGGGTCCTCGATCCACTGGACCACCTCAGCTGCCCGGACCTCCTGCTCGGCCAGCGGCAGCAACTC
This sequence comes from Micrococcaceae bacterium, assembly GCA_035475875.1. Taxonomy (GTDB): domain Bacteria; phylum Actinomycetota; class Actinomycetes; order Actinomycetales; family Micrococcaceae; genus Arthrobacter_M. Next base: position 448 of record DATIMB010000327.1, on the reverse strand, counting down.
GTTCAGGAAGGGGGAAACGCCGGCCGGCTTGGCGCGCCCGGCACTCCAGACCGCGCCCGTACACATCAGGAAGTCCTTGGCCCGGGTGAAGGCGACATAGGCCAGGCGCCGTTCCTCTTCCTCGGCGTGGGCTTTGACGTCCTCCGCGTAGAGCTTTTCGCTGTCCAGCCAGCCCTTCTGGTCCGGCAGCGACAGGTCCCACTCCGGCAGGTCGTCCCGGTCCCCGCGCAGCGGCCACGGCAGGGACGCGGCCCCCTGCGACCAGCGGTCCGCCTTCCCGGACGGGAAGGCGCCCTCGTTCAGGCCTGGAACATAGACGACGTCCCATTCCAGGCCCTTGGAAGCGTGCACGGTCAGCAACTGGACGGCGTCCGGGTTCACCTCCGGCTGGGTCATTTCCAACCCGCCCTCCTCCGACTCCGCGGTCTCCAGCCAGCCGAGGAAGGCG
>DATIMB010000326.1:0-2127 GCA_035475875.1 Micrococcaceae bacterium | reverse complement strand
TGGACCTGGCCGTACGGCATGGAGCCGGAGTCGAACCAGACGTCCAGCACGTCCTCCACCCGGCGCATGGTGGACTGCCCCTCCGCCGGGCTGCGCGGGTCGTCCGGATTGGGCCGGGTCAGCTCGTCGATGAATGGGCGGTGCAGGTCCACCTCGCCGGACTTGTTGCGCGGCAGCCGCCCGAAGTCCGCCTCCAGCTCGGCCAGCGAGCCGTAGACGTCGGTGCGCGGGTAGTCCGGGTCCGTGGACTGCCAGACCGGGATGGGGCTGCCCCAGAAACGGTTCCGGCTGATGGACCAGTCACGGGCGTTGGCCAGCCACTTGCCGAACTGGCCGTCCTTGACGTTGCCGGGGATCCAGTTGATCTCCTGGTTCAGCTCCACCATCCGGTCGCGGAACTTGGTCACCTCCACGTACCAGGAGGAGACGGCACGGTAGATCAGCGGGTTGCGGCAGCGCCAGCAGTGCGGGTAGCTGTGCTCGTAGCTGGCCTGCCGGAGCAGCCGGCCGTCGGCGCGCAGCACCCGGGTGATCGGCTTATTCGCGTCGAAGACCTGCAGGCCGGCGATCTCCGCCAGCGGCCCTCCGGCGAACAGCGGCAGGAAGCGGGCGCCCTCGTCGACGGAGAGCACCACCGGGATGCCGGCTTCCTCGCAGACCTTCTGGTCGTCCTCGCCGTAGGCCGGAGCCTGGTGCACCATGCCGGTGCCGTCCGTGGTGGTGACATAGTCCGCGACCAGGATCTGCCAGGCGTTTTCGGTGCCGTACTTTTCGGTGTCCTCAAAGTAGTTCCAGAGCGGCTCGTATTCCAGGCCGGCCAGCTCGGCGCCCGCATAGGTGGCGCTGACCGCCTCCGCCGCGGCAGCCCCGTCGTCGTACCCCAGGTCCTTGGCGTAGGCGCCCAGCAGGTCCGAGGCGAGCAGGAAGCGCCGCGCCTCCTCCGCCGTGCCCAGCAACGTGCCGTTGGGCCCCTCCGGAACGACGACATAGCTGATCTGCGGGCCGACGGCGAGGGCGGCGTTGGTGGGCAGCGTCCAGGGCGTGGTGGTCCAGGCCAGCGCCAGCACCCCGGCGAGTTCCTGCGACAGCGCCGATGCCCCGGCCCGGATGGGGAAGGTCACCGTCACCGTCTGGTCCTGGCGCATCTTGTAGACGTCGTCGTCCATCCGCAGCTCGTGGTTGGACAGCGGCGTCTCGTCCCGCCAGCAGTACGGCAGCACCCGGTAGCCGTTGTAGGTCAGGCCCTTGGAATGCAGCTGCTTGAACGCCCAGAGCACGGATTCCATGTACTCGACGTTGAGCGTCTTGTAGTCGTTGTCGAAGTCCACCCAGCGCGCCTGCCGGGTCACGTACGACTTCCATTCGTCCGCGTACTTCATCACCGAGGCGCGGCAGGCGTCGTTGAACTTATCGATGCCCATGGCCGCGATCTGGGTCTTGTCCGTCATGCCCAGCTGCTTCATCGCCTCCAGCTCGGCCGGCAGGCCGTGGGTGTCCCAGCCGAAGCGCCGCTCCACCCGCCGCCCCCGCAGGGTCTGGTAACGGCCCACCAGGTCCTTGGCGTAACCGGTGAGCAGATGGCCATAGTGCGGCAGCCCGTTGGCGAAGGGCGGACCGTCGTAGAAGACGAATTCATTGCTGCCGTCGGTACCCGCGTCGCGGTTGTCGATGCTGGCCTGGAACGTGCCGTCCTGGGCCCAGTACTTGAGGATCCGCTCCTCGATCTCCGGGAAGCGCACGGCGGTGGACGGCGCCTGATGGGTGCTGGCTGTGACCGGCGCGGTGGTTGCCTTCGGGTACTGGGTCATCTCTTCATCCTGTGGGAGCGGTTCTTCTGACAATCAGGATGCGAGGACGGCGTCCGTCCCGCTGCCACAGGTTTCCTCCTGCAGCGGCCGGGCAGATACCGCGGTACCACCTCACTTACCGCCGCCTCCGGCACTGGTGCCGAGGGCCGCGGCCGCTCATTGACGGCTGTCACGGGCCTTCCCGTCCGGGTCTACTAGCGGAGCGTCACGGGCGGGACCTGGGTGCACTGTCCGCTCGGGCTGCTGCGTGTTCTTCCGGAAGCTCGCCGGTGATGGCCGGGTCGAAGCTGATAGCAAAAGTCTACTGGGTTCGGGCAGG
>DATIMB010000325.1:0-1635 GCA_035475875.1 Micrococcaceae bacterium | reverse complement strand
GACGGCCGGGACCAACGTCCTACGTCCAGTAGAGTTGAGGGCAGGCCCGACGCTGGGCCTGCCCTTCGCGGTCTCAGCTATATCGGAGTGCAAGCACGTGAGTGAGTACTATCCTTTCCGGCAATTCCTCATGCCCGAAATATGTCCCAGCCAACTGACGCACCGGCTGGTGCCCAGCATTTCCACCGGCCATGCCAACGGCAGCGTCAGCTATGGCACCGTTCTGGCCGAGGTGGAGCAGGCAATGGCCGACGACGGCCCGGGGATGGTCGGCCAGGTCGCCTGAGGAGCGGCACGGGTTGGACGGGAGTCCATGGGCGGGGTCGACCCGGATTGGCCGGGCGGAAATTTAGCCTGCCAGCTCCTTGAGGCCCGCTTCCAGCATGCCCACCATGACCGCGAAGCTCTTGTCGACGTCGTCCGGCATCCCGAAGCCCCCGGAGACCTCCAGTTGGACAAAGCCGTGCACGGCGGAGCGAACCGCACGGATCGCATCCACCGTCCGCTCCGGCGGAAGGCCGAACCCGCGCAGCACGCCGCTGATGACCGCCACGGTTTCCGCTCCGGCTGAGGCCAGGGCGCTATCCGCTGGCTCCTGAAGATCAGGCGCCACCTGCGTGGCCGCGTACCTGCCCGGGTGGGCCCGGGCGTACGACCTGACCGCGGCCGCGAGCGCAAACAGTGCCTCCGGTCCGGACCGACCCACTGCCGCCTTCGAACACCGGACGGTCAGATCCGTGACCGCGGCCAGCGCGACGCTGCGGCGCAGATCGGCCAGCGAGCCGACGTGCTTGTACAGGCTTGGCACCGCGACTCCGGTGCGCGCCGCGACGGCGGCCAGTGTCAGGCCGCCGAAACCGAGGTAGCCGCCGTCGTCGACCAATTCCAGCGCCGCCGAGGTGACTGCACCACGGCTCAGTCCCGGCCTAGCCACGGAATTCCGCCGGCTTGGAAGTGTGCCGGTCCTGACCCTCCACCCACGCGGAACCGTCCTGCGAGCGCAGCGACGCCAGGAAATCCAGCGTTCCGGGCACCACAGCCTCCGGGCACTGCGACTGCGGATAGTGGCCGACCCGCTCCAGCAGCCGGCCGGTTGCCGGCAGCTGCTCCAGGAACCAGGCAAGTTCCCCCTTGGCATCCTTGTAGTCCGGATCTTCCGCGCCCACAAAAATGCTGGCCGGAGCCTGCACCGCGCCCAGCCTGGCCTCCACCACCGAGTGGTCCAGCTGCAGCGCCAGCTCCCGGAAGGACCGCAGCCGCCCCGGCTCCTTCAGGTTGCTGCGGATGTCCGCCACATGTTCGGCCAGCCAAGGCGCCCGCTTCCCGCGGTTCAGCGAGGCGTAAAAGCGCGACCAGAAAACCGCACCCCAGGGACGGGCAAAGGCGGTGCGGTAGAGCAGCTCCGTCAGCCATGCAGACATCCGCGAGCGCGGTATCTCGCGCAGCAGCGGAGACAGCAGCACCAGGCCTGCCACTGCATCCGGCTTCTCCGCCGCGGCCCAGACCGCTGCCGCAGCCCCCATGGAATTGCCGACGACGACGGCGGGGCCTCCCAGCGTGGCGATGAGGGCCAGCAGATCCTTACCCGTCGCCGAGTCACCGTGGACCCGGAAACTGGTGTCGCTGCCGCCATGG
>DATIMB010000324.1:0-4172 GCA_035475875.1 Micrococcaceae bacterium | reverse complement strand
CCCGACGCTGCTGGACTTTGATCCGGACGTGGTGATGGCCGAGGACGCCGCTGCCCTGGACGAGAGGGCGTTTCCGAAGGTCTGGCAGCAGGGCGGCTTCGACCTGCCGCTGTCCTACGAATTCCACCCGACCGCCCCGGGATCCGTTCCGGACCCGTCCGACGGGGTCACCGTGCAGGTTCCGGTGCTCTTCCTTAACCAGCTCGATGAGGCACCGTTCCGCTGGCAGATCCCCGGCCTGCGCGCCGAGCTGGTTACCGCACTGATCAAGTCCCTGCCCAAGGCCGTGCGCAAGAACTTTGTCCCCGCCCCGGATGTGGCCAGGACCGCCGCGGCCGCGCTGGCGGCTGACTTCGATCCCGCGAGCGATGCCCTGGAACCCTCCCTGGAGCTGGCCCTGCGGAGGATACGCGGCCACATCATTCCGCCCGGTTCATGGAACTGGGATGCGGTGCCGGGGCACCTGCGGATGACCTTCCAGGTGGTGGACGGTAAGGGCCGCATCCTGGACGAGGGCAAAGACCTGGCCCGGCTCCAGGAGGAGCTGGCCGGCGAGACCCGCCGCGCCATCGCGGCCTCGCTGGGCGCCACGCCCAAGACCGTTTCCGGCCATCGCCCAACCGAGGATGGCATGCTGGCGCACCGGCCCAAGGGGAAACCAGCGGGCGGAGAAGCGGCAGGGGCTCCACGGAGTTCCGGCGCACAGCAGCCGGGCGCAGGAAGCAGTATCCGCGAGCAGTCCGGCCTCACCGAGTGGACGGTCGGCACGCTGGATCGCGAGGTCAAGCGCCTGGTCGCCGGCCACACCGTCACGGGCTACCCGGCCCTGGTGGATGAAGGCAGCAGCGTCGCGCTGCGCATCTACCAGAGCCAGGCGGAGCAGCTCGCCGCCATGCGCGGCGGTGTCATCCGGCTGCTGGCCCTGCGCGTGCCCTCGCCCGACCGCTACGTGCTGGAACACCTGAGCAACAACGAGAAACTGACGTTCAGCCAGAACCCGCACGGCAGCGTTGCCTCGCTGATCGCCGACTGTACCCTGGCGGCCATCGACAAGCTCACGCCGCCGGAGCTGCCCTGGTCGCAGAAGGACTTCGATGCGTTGTACGAGGTGGTCCGTGCGGAACTGATCGATACCGTCTTCACCGTCACCGCCGTCGTCGAACGTATCCTGGCCAGCACACGCCGGATCGAAAGGCAGCTCAGGGGGACCACGAGCCTGGCCCTGATCTCCGCCCTCAATGACATCAAGTCGCAGCTGGAGCGGCTGGTCTATCCGGGCTTCGTGGCCAAAACCGGCTATGCCCAGCTCAGCCAGCTGCCCCGTTACCTGGCCGCCATTGAGCGCCGGCTGGAGAAGCTGCCCACTAATGTCCAGCGCGACGGACTGAACATGGCGGTGGTGCAGCGGCTGGAGGATGAGTACGACGGCGCCATGGCGGCTCTGCTGCCCGGCAGCGGCTCGGCGGGTGGTTACCGCGGCGCGCTGGCCCAGGTGCGCTGGATGCTCGAGGAGTTGCGCGTGAGCCTGTTTGCCGTCGAACTCGGCACCGCGTATTCCGTGTCGGAGAAGCGGATCCGGGTGGCGCTCAACCAGGCCCTCGCTCCAGCCTGAGCCTCACTGCCCCTGGCGGCCGCGCGATGCCCCAGGTACGGACGATAGTGCCGGTTGCGGACCGATGCCCGGGACGAATCCAAGGCATCGGTCCGGAAGTGCCGCAACCTGCGCTGTTTCAGTTCACGACTCGGGGACAAACTCCCCGTGCCCGGCTTCGCGCAGGGCTTGCCGCAGCCGCTCGGCGTTGGCATCCAGCTTCTCCGGGTCAGGATTGTGGTCCACGTGGGCCCAGTCGAAGTCCGCCATCGAATTCACCGGCCAGACGTGCAGGTGCAGGTGTTCCACCTCGAAGCCGACAATGGTCAGCCCGGCGCGGGCGGAACCGAAGGCCTCCACCTGTGCCTTGCCAATGGTCTGGGCCACGGCGGTCAGCTTGGCCAGCAGGTCTGCGGGGACATCCGTCCAGCGGTCCACCTCCTGCCGGGGCACCACCAGGGTATGGCCGTCGGTCAGCGGCCCGATGGTCAGGAATGCCACGGCCACATCGTCCTTCCAGACGAAGCGGCCGGGGATCTCGCCGTTGATGATGCGGGTGAACAGAGTGCTCACAGAAACTCCTTAGACCGAAGTTCGGCTTAGATGGTCGAGGCGTCCAGCACGAAGCGGTACTTCACGTCGCCCGCCACCATCCGCTCGTAGGCGTCATTCAACTGGTCCGCGCTGACGATTTCGATGCTGGAAACGACGTCGTGGTCGGCGCAGAAGTCCAGCATTTCCTGCGTTTCCTCGATCCCGCCGATCAAGGATCCGCCGTAGGCCAGCCGCTTACGGATCAGCATCCCGGGGTTGATCGGCGGCAGATCCTCGGGCGGCAGACCCAGCTGGATCAGCGCACCGTCCCGCTTGAGCGTACGCAGGTAGTCGTTGATGTCATGCTTGGCCGCGACCGTGTCGATGATGGCGTTCAGCGTCTGCCGCGCCCCGGCCATCTGGTCCTCACTGGAGGAGACGACGACGGCGTCCGCACCCAGCGCGTGCGCATCTTCCGCCTTGCCGGCCGAGGTGGTGAAGACCGTGACGTGCGCACCCATGGCCTTGGCCAGCTTGACCGCCATATGTCCGAGTCCGCCCAACCCCACGACGCCAACCGCGTCGCCCTCTTCTATATCCAGGTAGCGCAGCGGCGAGTAGGTGGTGATCCCGGCGCAAAGCAGCGGGGCGACGGCGGCAGGGTCCAGGTTGGCGGGGACGCGCAGCACGTAATGCTGATCCACCACGATGCTGCTGGCGTATCCGCCCTGGGTGATTCCGCCGTCGTGCCGCTTATCAACCGCACCGTAGGTGCCGGTCATGCCGTTCTCGCAGTACTGCTCCAGCCCTTCCAGGCAGCTGTCGCACTCCCGGCAGGAGTCCACCATGCAGCCCACGCCCACGGTATCGCCGGCGGAGAAACGGGTCACGGCCGAGCCCACCCGGCTGACCCTGCCGACGATTTCGTGGCCGGGAACCAGCGGATAGGTGGTACCACCCCACTCACCCCGGGTGGCGTGCACGTCCGAGTGGCACAGCCCACAGAAGTCAATGGAGATTTCCACGTCCTCAGGGCCGGGCTCGCGGCGGTCGATGGAGGTGGCGCTCAGGCCACTTGTTGACGAAGTTGCTGCGTAAGCTTTGGCGACACTCATGGATTCAGCTTATCTGCCTGATCCGCCCGCTCTGGCGGCCATCCTCCGCCTGCCGCTCGTCGCGCAGTCCCCCGCCGGGCTCGGCGCCGGTCGCCACCGGCAGATCGGCGTGGTTGGACCAGGCGGACCAGGAGCCGGGGAAAAGGGCGGCGCGGATGCCGGCGATTTCCAGCGCCGCCACCTCATGCGCCGCTGTCACCCCGGAACCGCAATACACGGCCACCGGTGTTGCAGGTGTGATGTCCAGCGCGGCAAACCGCTCCGCCAACTGCTCCGCTGGCAGGAACCGTTGGTCCGCCGCCAGGTTACCCGTAGTCGGCGCACTCACCGCGCCGGGGATGTGGCCAGCCTTCGGATCAACCGGCTCGGTCTCGCCGCGGTAGCGCTCACCCGCGCGCGCATCCAGCAGGACACCGTCGCCCAGCCACGCCGGCACTTCTTCGATCTGCACCGTGGGCAACTGGCCCGAGGTCAAAAGAACGTCGCCCAGGCAGGGTTGTTCCTGGCCGTGGTCCATTTGATAGCCGGCAGAACGCCAGGCGGCCAATCCGCCGTCGAGCAGCTGGACCTTTTCAAAGCCCGAGTACCTCAGCAGCCACCAGAGCCGGGCCGCGGCCATGTTGCCGCTGTCGTCGTAGGCCACCACCGTGTCCCCGTTGCTGATACCCCAGCACCGCGCTGACTCCTGGAACGCCGCAGGATCCGGCAATGGGTGCCGACCCGACCTGGCGTCGCCATGCCCGCTCAGGTCCTTTTCCAGATCCACAAAAACAGCGCCGGGGATGTGGTCCTGCAGGTACTGCTCGTGGCCATGTGGGTCCCCCAGTTTCCAGCGGACGTCCAGCAGTACGGTTCTTGCTCCGGAGTCCATGCGGCGCTGCAGCGTCTCCACGTCGATCAGGGTATCCATCAAATCTCCTTCGATTTGCGCG
>DATIMB010000323.1:0-8193 GCA_035475875.1 Micrococcaceae bacterium | reverse complement strand
CCAGGCGCAGATCGATAAATGAAACGAGGCCGGGCGAGATGGCGAATGCGAGAATTGCTCCGACGGCGATGAGGAATATTGAGGATCCAATGCGCATCTTCTGCTCCTTTGGTCCAGGTGCGGCCAGGTGCCGTACCAATGACCCGCTAAAAATAAGCAGGCTTATAAATGAACATTACCGGCGGGGAATACGACTGACAAGCAGCCGCGTAGTCTCATGGAAAACCTGGGCGTATCTGAAGTCGTTGCTTCAGCGGTAAACCTGGGCGTAGCTGCGGTCGTTGCTTCAGTGGTAAACCCCCGGAAAGACCTAGCCAGGGTAAACCTTGCCATCGCGCCCGGCGACCGCAAGGCTTGTCCCCATGATGCAAGACTCATCCATATGACGACAGTGGCGTGGTCCAAACCGGAGGCCCAACGCAGCGGCACACCGCTGCTGCTGATGCTCCATGGCTACGGCACGGATGAGAGCCGGATGAGCGCCCATTTCGATGCCCTTCCGGCGTCTTTCACCTGTGCGGCATTACGTGCGCCCAAGGATATTTCAGGTGACTACGGCTGGTTCCTCCTGGACTACTTCCTCAACAACGATTTCGCCGATGTGATCACGGCGGCCAGCGGTGTCTCCGCCTGGCTGGCCGGAGAGCAGGCTAAATTCAACTTCAGCAGTGTCAGCCTGCTCGGTTACTCGCAGGGGATGGCCATGGCGACGACTTTGCTGAGGCTGCGGCCCAATGCCTATACGGCCGTCGTCGGACTTTCAGGCTTTGTGCTGGACAACGCCCTGCTCGCAGCCATGGAACCGCTGGCGGTCCGGGTGCCTTTCTATTGGGCGCGGGATGCGGCGGATCTGATGATTAATCCCGACGCAGTCCGATTCACGGGTGGCTGGCTGCGGCAGAATACGGAGTTGACCTCGGCGCTTTACCGAGGGATGGGCCACGGAATCCGCGCCGATGAACTGGCGGACGTGTCCTCCTTCCTGACCGTCCACGTGCCCGGGGCCTTCAAACCATCGGCTCCACGGGCTCAATCGAACGATTGATGGCGGTGGGCTCCTTGCGAGGCTTAACGCGGTAATTCGGCTCGAACGGGCGGTAAAACCAACGCAATTAAAGGGACGCCCTGAAGAAATTCTTCTATGCCTCTTTCTTCTATGCGGTCATCGGCGTCCTCTCGGGCCTGTTCTACCGCGAATTCAGCAAGGCGAACAATTTCGGCGGGAAACACAGCTGTCCGTGCCACATACCCACCTGCTGACCCTGGGATTTATAGTGCTGCTGATTGTGTTGGTCCTGGAAAAGGGGCTTACGCTTTCCAAGTCGCCGCTTTTCGGCTGGTTCTTCTAGCCATCGGAGCGCGCTGTCGCGGAGGGGTAGGGCGGAGGGTCTCCCGCCGGCACCGCCGCTGTCGCCATCCACCGACACTCCAGCACCGCCGTCGTCGTCGGTGTCCTCCGCTGGGCCCGTGTTCTAGGCTGGAAAGAAACCTAGGTCAGGGGCATGTATGGCGAAACTATTTGGCAGGCGCGGAGGGCCCAAACCCAATCGGGCCGTAAAGGTTGCCACAAAGGCGGCCTTTGACCGGCAGGGCAAACCAAAGCCGGCGGTCCAGCGGGCCTTGCTGGGCGCGGTGGAGATCCAACGCCCGGTGGTCTTGGCCAACCTGCGGCGGCTCCGGCGCAGGCATCCGAACATGACCACGGCGCAGTTGAGCGCACGATTGGAGCGGGATTTCCTTGCCGGGGTCACCGGCGGAGGTGCGGCGATCGGTGCGACGGCGATCATGCCGGGCCTGGGCACGGTGGCCTCGCTGTCCATTTCCGCCGCGGCGACGGTGGTCTTCCTTGAGGCCACCGCGCTGTACGCGCAATCGGTGGCCGAACTGCACGGTGTGCGGCTTCAGGATCCGGAGCGGGCCCGGACCATGGTGATGGCGATCATGCTGGGTGAGGAGGGCAGCGCGATGGTCGAGGGCTTGACCAGCCATGTGCTCGGCACCGGCCGCACGCCCATGCAGGCGTGGGGGACCACCCTGGGCAAGGGCGTGCCCCTGACGGCGGTCAAGAGTATCGGGTCGCGGATCCAGAGGGCGTTCCTGCGCAAACTGCTCCTGCGGGAAGGCAGCGTGATCATTGGCCGCGCCATCCCCTTCGGCATTGGTGCGGTAATTGGCGGCGGGGGAAACCTGATCATGGGACGCGCAGTGGTGGCGGCCACCCGGCGTGCCTTTGGGCCGGCCCCTGTTCAGTTCCCGGCGGAACTGCACGCGGAGCTGGAGGGGCCAGGCACCTTGCGTGCCGGTGCTCCGGCCCGACGACGTCGGCGGGCACGGAGTCCGAGGAGGCTCTCGCTCAGCCCGGGAAAATCAGGTGCGCCAAGGCGAAGATGAGCAGGCCGGCCAATCCGCCCACTACCGTACCGTTGATCCGGATGTACTGAAGATCCCGGCCCACCTGCAGTTCGATCTTGTGGGAGGTCTCTTCCGCGTCCCAGCGTTCCACGGTGTCCGTGATGATGGAGGCAATCTCGTGCCGGTACGTCTTGACCAGGTAGGAGGCGGCATCGCTGATCCAGGCATTGGCCTTGGCGGCAAGCTCCGGATCCTCCACCAGGCGGGCGCCGAACTCACGGATCGCTGAGGTGAACTGGATCCGCAGCGCGCTGGTCGGATCGTCGACGGCGTCCAGCAGGGCCGTCTTCACGGTTTCCCAGGTGCGGGTGGCCAGGGCACGCACGCGCGGATCATCGAGCACCTGGGCCTTGATGGATTCGGTGCGCGCAATCATGGCCCGGTCATGCTGGAGGTCCTCCGCCAGGTCCTTCAAGTACTTGTCCAGCTGCAGCCGGACCTGGTGCTGCTGATCCGCCTGCACAGCGTGCACAAACTTGTACACCTCGGTGTAGACCTTGTCCCCCACCAGCCCGTCGACAAAGTTTGGCACCCAGGAGGGTGATCGGTCACTGACCAGGCCGCTGATCACCTGGTAGTTGCGTTCCACCCATTCGGCAGTGCGGTCCACCAGCAGATCCACCAACTGGTGGTGGTGTCCATCTTCGAAGACGCGCTCCGCCATCCGGCCTATCGGTGGTCCCCAGGGCGGGTCCACCAGGTGCTTGCGGACCATGGATTCAATCACGTCACGGACGTCGTCGTCCTTGAGGACTTTCATGGCGCCGCGGATGACCACCGCTCCCTCGGTGGCAATCCGCTCGGCACTGGCGGGCTTGGCCAGCCAGGCACCGGCCTTCTGCGCCAGCTGGATATCAGCCAGTTTGTCCTGGACCACGGTTTCCGAGAGGAAATTGGTCTCCACAAAGTCACCCAGGCTGGCCCCGATCGCGTCCTTGCGGTTCGGGATGATGGCGGTATGGGGGATCTTGATGCCCATGGGGTATTTGAAGAGCGCGGTGACGGCGAACCAATCGGCAAGGGCGCCGACCATGCCGCCCTCACTGGCGGCCCGGACATATTCCAACCATGGGTACTGCCGCTGCAGGGCAAACGAGACGGTGAAGATGATGGCGAACAGCACCAGCAGGGACAGCGCCAGGAGTTTCATCCGGCGCAGCCCGGCCGCCTTGTCCCGGTCGGAGTCGGGCTGCATTCCGGCGACGCTGCCACGGATGCCGGCGACCCTGCCCGGGATGCCGCTGCCGGCGACGCCGCCCTCCCCCGCCGCCGTCGTGCCCGTGGGTCCGCTGGCGCCGCCGCTCCCCGGAGCGCCTGCGCCGGGGACACCGCCGGCCCGCGCCGCCGTCGTGCCTGTGGAGGGGGACTGTTCCGGGGTCGCCATACAGTAAGCGTAGGTTAATCCTCCCGCCATCGCCCACGCCCGCGGCAGCCCGTGATGGCATACCGTGTTGCCATGGAGCCTCTGATCTACGCCCACCGCGGGTCCAGCGGCAGGTTTGCCGAACACACCCGGGCAGCCTACCTGCAGGCGCTGGCCGACGGCGCCGACGGGGTGGAGTGCGACGTCCACCTGACAGCGGATCTGCAGCCGGTGCTGCTGCACGACGAAACGTTGGAACGCACCTCCAACGGAACCGGCCCGGTTTCCGGTTTCACCCTGGCCCAATTGCGCGAGTTCGATTTCTGTTCCTGGAAGGGTGTGGCTGTGCCGCCGGCCTACGGCGGAGCCGGTGAGCAGCTGCTCACGCTGGCGGAGCTGCTGGCGATGCTGCGCGGCGCCGGACGGGAAATCGGCCTGGCCATCGAGTTCAAGCATCCGAGCCCGTTCGGTACCCAACTGGAGGAGCAGACGCTGGCACTGCTCCGCTCCCAGGGCTGGCTGCCGGAGACCTCGAAGCTGGGCAACATTCGGATTTCCTTTATGAGCTTCAATGCGGAATCTCTGCAACAGCTGGCGCGCAGCGTCCCGACTCAGTTTCTGTGCCAGCTGGTATCCGACGTCGAAGTGGACGCGGCCGGGGAGGGGGAGCGGATGCTCGACGACGGCCGGGTCGGGTTGGCGGGGCCGGGCGTTGATTATCTGCGCGATCACCAGGAGCGGGTGCGGCGCTGGGCCGCATCGGGAGCAAGGTTGCGGGTCTGGACGGTGGACACCCCCGCGGAGCTGGAGCTTTGCCTGCGGATGGGCGTGCAGGAGCTGACGACGAACCGGCCGGCGGAGTTGCGGGCGCTGCTGACGTGAACCGGGCGCCCTGTGATTGAGTTACTCCATGGCATCCCCCATTGAGGACTACGCACTGCTCTCCGACATGCACACCGGAGTGCTGGTATCGCGGTCCGGCAGCGTGGACTGGCTTTGCTTTCCGCGTTTCGACTCGCCCTCGGTGTTCGGAGCGCTGCTGGGCACCAAGGAGCACGGACGCTGGCTGCTGGCTCCGGCGGCGCCGGATGCCGGGGTCATCAACCGCAGCTATGCGGACGGGACCTTCGTGCTGCAGACCGAGTGGCGGGCTGACGGCGGCAGTGTCCGGATCACCGAATTCATGCCTGTCGGCGACCGCCGTGCCTCCATCGTGCGCCGGGTGGAGGGGCTGTCCGGGACGGTGCGGATCCGGCAGGAACTCCAGCTGCGGTTCGGCTACGCCTCAGTGATCCCCTGGGTCAGCCGGATGCCGGACAGCACCGGCCAGAAGGTGCTGCTGGCGGTGGCCGGTCCGGATGCCATGGTGCTGCGCGGACAGTATCTTCCGCATGCCAGAAACCGCCAGCACGAGGGGGAATTCAGCATCTCTGCGGGAGAGACCACGGACCTTGAACTGGTCTGGTACCCCTCGCATAGGCCCGTTCCGGCGCCTACCGACATCGATGCCGCCCTGGCGCAGACGGCGGATTTCTGGACAGGCTGGGCTGCGTGCTGCAGCGACGACGGCGAATACGCCGCCCCCGTCCGGCGTTCCCTGCTGGTGCTGCGGGCGCTGACGCATGAGGACACCGGCGGCATCGTGGCCGCCCCCACCACGTCGCTGCCGGAAGACTTTGGCGGCGGACGGAACTGGGACTACAGGTACTGCTGGCTGCGCGATGCAGCCCTGACGCTGGAAGCCATGCTGACCCACGGCTACGCCCGGGAAGCCGGGAACTGGCGGAACTGGCTGCTGCGCGCGGTGGCCGGGGATCCCGAGGACTTGCAGATCATGTACGGCCTTGCCGGGGAGCGCAAACTGGACGAGCTGGAGCTGGAGAACTTTCCGGGTTATGAGGGCTCCCGTCCCGTCCGGATCGGCAACGGCGCGGTCGTGCAGTACCAGGCTGACGTCGTCGGCGAGGTGATGGTGGCACTGGAGAAGCTGCGCCTGGCCGGTGCCGAGGAGGACCACTTTTCCTGGCCCCTGCAGCGGGCCCTGCTCGGCTTCGCGGAAAAACACCTGCAGACCAAGGACAACGGCATCTGGGAGATGCGCGGCGCCCCACAGCACTTCACGCACTCGCGGGTCATGATGTGGGCCGCCTTCGACTGCGGAGTCCGGGCGGTGCGCGACCATGGCCTGAAGGGGCCGGTGGAGCGATGGGAGGAATTACGGGCGCAGCTCCGCACGGAGATCCTCACGCACGGCTTCAACAGCGAGCTGAACACCTTCACGCAGATTTACGGCGGGACCAACACGGATGCCTCACTGCTGTGCATCCCCCAGGTCTGTTTCCTCAAAAACGACGACGAGAGGATGCTGGGCACGGTTGCAGCGGTGGAGCGGGAACTGCTCGACGGCGACGGGCTGCTGCGGCGCTACCGGACGGAGACCGGCGTGGATGGCCTGGAACCGGGTGAACACCCCTTCCTGGCCTGCTCCTTCTGGCTGGTGGAACAGTACGCCCACAGCGGCCGGCGGGAGGATGCGCGGATCCTGATGGACCGGCTGGTGGGCTTGTCCAACGAACTGGGGCTGCTCAGCGAGGAGTACGACGTGGCGCAGGACCGAATGGTCGGAAACTTCCCGCAGGCTTTTTCGCACTTGGCTTTGGTCCGGGCCGCGGACGCGCTGCACGGGGTGGACCGGCTCAGCCTTGCCGCCGAAGTGCAGGCGCTGGAGGCCCAACCGCTGGCCGCTGCGGACCTCGGCAGCACGGTACCGGGGACCGGGCTGTGATTCGGTCGTGAGTTTCACCGAGTCGCCCGCCGTCCGGGTGGCCCTGTCCATCAGCATCGCCACCGGGCTCTACGGAGTTTCCTTCGGCGCCCTCTCCGTCGCCGCGGGGCTGGATTTCTGGCAGACGATGGCGCTGAGCCTGCTGCTTTTCAGCGGCGGATCGCAGTTTGCCTTCATCGGAGTGATTGGCGGCGGCGGCAGCGGCATCGCGGCGATGAGTGCTGCCGCGTTGTTGGGCATCCGTAATGGGGTGTATGGCATGCAGCTCAACGCCCTGCTGCGCCCGCAAGGCGCGCTCAGGTTCGCCGCAGCGCACGTGACCATCGACGAATCCACGGCGACCAGTACCGGGCAGAGTGAGCCGGCGGAGCAGCACCGGGGCTTCTGGGTAGCGGGAATCGGCGTCTTTGTGCTCTGGAACCTCTTCACGGCGGTGGGCGCCGTGGCCGGAAATGCCCTCGGTGATCCCAAGCAGTGGGGTCTCGACGGCGCCGCCGTTGCCGCCTTCCTGGCCCTGCTCTGGCCACGCATCAGGGGCCGGCAACCTGCAGCGATCGCCGCGTGCTGCGCTCTGGCAACGGTGTTGACCGTGCCCTTTGTCCCGTCCGGGGCGCCGATCCTGGTGGCGGCCGTCGTTGCCGGGGTGATCGGCTGGTTCCGGCACGGGCACGAGCAGGAAGGGATGGAGCCGGACGTGGAACCGTATGAACACGAGGGGCACTCCCATGTGGAGCACGGCCACCACGGGCACGGCCACCACGGGCGGGCGGGGGACCGGGTGGGCGATTATCGGACACCCCGGCATGATTCCCACATCCGCGCAGACGATGGCGACGGTGGGGGAACGCAGTGAATCTATGGCTTTGGATCCTGCTAGCCGCGGCCCTTGCCTACGGGACCAAACTCCTGGGCTACCTTGTCCCGGCGAAATGGATGGCCAATCCGCGGATGTCGGGCGTGGCCGGCACACTGACCATTGGCCTGCTGGCCGCCCTTACGGTGGTGAACACGGCAGCCGACGGTCAGCACCTGGTTCTTGACGCCCGGGTGGGTTCCTTGCTGGCGGCGGCCGGTGCCCTGCTGCTGCGGGCACCGTTCCTGGTTGTGGTGGTGGTCGGCGCAGCCGCGGCGGCCGGATTACGGCTTCTGGGCCTGCCGTAGCGCCGCCGGCCGCACGAGCCGGCCAATCGGCCCTAGGGCTGGAAGCCCGGGCGGGGGATCAAGGCTTCGTGAGAAGAACCTCGAGGCCGGGAATCGGGACCAGCGGCGGCAGCGGCCGGGCGCGGGCGGGTGTCAGGAAACTATCCGCTAGAAGCGCGGCGTAACGGCGCCATGCGTCAGATCCTGGGACGTTCGTCTCCAACGCGCCGATGGCCATCGAAAGTAGCGGGATGACGTCGTCCGGGACCACGTCGGGGCGGATGGTGCCCTGCTCCTGTGCCCGGAGCAGCAGCGTACCCAGCGATTCCAGCAGCGGCATCGTGATGCCGGCGAGCAACCGGCGCCGCCCGGCGACCGCGGAGAGCAGGTTCAGCTCGTCGCTGGCCACCTCCAGCAGGGCCTCGGCGACAGCCAGGAATCCCTTCGCCGCGTCCTGATCCTGCAGCGCTGCGACAGCCACGGGGTTGACGCG